>JAEYZO010000477.1 GCA_023428035.1 Pseudomonadota bacterium
GCGGGGGCCACCGCGGAGAGCGCGGCGCGCGCGGGGCGGAGCGCACCGACGGCGCGGCGCGCGAGGGGCGCGACGAGCTCGTCGTGGGCGCGTGGGTAGGCGGGCAGGCACAGGGCGACGGCGCAGCGGGCGAGCTCGCAGAGCTCGGGGTGGGCGAGCGAGAGACGTCGCAGGGCCTCGCGCGAGGGGTGATCGCTCGGCGCGACGGGCTCGCGCGCGGCGGAGACGAAGTCGTCGGGGCCCTCCCAGGCCCAGGGGAGGTGCTGCAGCGCGAGGGCGGCCTCTCCCGCGCGCGACGCGAGGGCGGCGATGAGCGGCGCGTCGGAGAGCACAGGGTCGACGCACGCCGCGGGCAGCGACGCGCGGGCCCAGGCCGCGTAGCGCGGATCGTACAGCGAGGCGGGGCCGGCGAGGGGTACGAGCGCGAGCGCGTGCAGCGCGGCGTCGACCACCACCGTCGCGGGGCGGGCGCTCACACCTGCAGGATCGCGCCGAGGATGGCCATGCCCACGGTGCTCGCGCTCAGCGCCACGCCCCCCACCGAGGGGAGGAGCCGCGGCTGCACCTCGGGCTCGGTGCGCCAGGTCACCACGGGCTCGCCCACGAACTCCAGCCCCGTGCCCGAGACCTCTACCTGCGAGCGGCGCAAGGGGTGACGCGCGAGGGCCACGCCCTGTCGCACCTCTCCCAGGAGGGCCACCCGCTCACCGAGACGCAGGCGGTGCTCTTCGACCATCGACTCGCCGTCGGCGCCCTCGGACTCGAAGTCGAGGCGGCACTTCGAGGGGTCGAGGGTGACCCGCCCGGTCTCGTCTTCGATCCAGAAGGCCCGGTCGCTGCGCTCGACCCGGTGCAGCACCCGACGGGCCTTCACCCCGCGACCCTCGTAGCCGTAGTGGTGCGCCTCACGCACCGCGAGGGGGACCTGCCCGAAGAGCCCTTCGATCGGGTGCTCGCAGCCGATCACCCCGACGATCTTCACGAAGCCCGAGCGCGCCTCGGCGATGGGGGTCACCGAGAGGGACCTCAAGGCCCGCACCTCGGCCAGGGTGAGCGGGCCGAGCTGCTGGCGGTAGTGCTGCACCAGGCTGCCCGCCGCCGCCGCGCCAGAGACCGCCGCGCCGACGAGCAGGGGCGCGAACATCAGGTCACCCGCGGACCCGAGCTCGGGCGGAAGAGCCCGGTCATCACGCCCAGGATGCGGAAGGTCGCGTACTCGCCGCGGCGCACGAAGATGGGGGACATGGTGCGGTTCTCGGGCTGCAGGCGCACGTGGTCCTTCTCGGGGTAGAAGCGCTTGAGGGTGGCCTCGTCGCCGACCAGGGCCACGACGATCTCGCCGCGCTGCGCCTCGGCGGTGCGGCGCACGAACACGATGTCGCCGTCATAGATGCCGGCCTCGATCATCGACTCGCCCTTCACCCGCAGGGCGAAGCTCTCCGAGGGCTTCGAGGGCAGGAGCGAGCGGTCGAAGTGAAAGGTGCGCTCGCGGTGCTCGATGGCCTGCAGGAACGGCCCCGCGGCGATGCGGCCGATGAGGTCGAGCTTCACCAGGTCGTCGCCGTCGTCGACGTCGAGCTGGATCTCCCGCTCGGGGCGGTCGTCGCTCCACTCGTCGGAGACCACCCGCACCGACGACATCCCCACGTCGACCGGCACCAGCGCGCGAGACTTCATGTCTTCGCGCTTGAGGTAGCCCTTCTTCTCCAGCGCCCGGAGGTGGTCGCTCACCCCGTTCGTCGAGCGGATGCCCATCTCGGCCCCGATCTCGCGCAGCGTCGGGGGGTAGCCCCGCATCCGGATCGAGTGCCGGATGAAGTCCAGGATCTTCGTCTGTCGCTCCGTGAGCTGCGGCGTCGGCTGCATCGTGATCCCTTCGCTCCCTCCATCGCGGCGCGCGACGGTCCTCGCACCGTACTGAACGCTCGCGCAGCCTGTCAATTTCGTCTCTTGTCGTTCTCTGGCCCCCGCGCGACCCCCTCTGCTACGCGAACTCCCCGTGGGAAGGCCCCGGCCGACATCGCTCCTCCTCGCGCTCCTCGCGGCGTTGACCCTCGCGACCCCCTCGGCCCACGCCGACCCCCGGCGCCCCTCCACCGCCCGCTCGACCCGCAACCCCGGCCTGCGCCGCGCGCCCGCCCGCCCCGCGAGCGCCTCCTGCGGTTACGCCAACCGCGGCACCCTCGACCACGGCAGGCTCCTGCGCGAGAGCCCCACCCTGCGCCTGCTCCCAGGCCGCGCCCTGCACTTCGGCACCGACGAGCTCGTGGGCCTGCTCGAACGATCAGCCCGCGGCCTGCACCGGCGCTTCCGCGCCCGCCTCACGGTGGGTGACCTCTCGGCCCGTTGCGGAGGCCCCGCGGCGCAGCACCGCTCGCACCAGTCGGGCCGCGACGCCGACGTGGCCTTCTTCGTCCGCCGGGTCACCCGCCGCGGCGTGGGCGCCCCCGTGGAGCTCAACGACTACGTCGTCTTCGACGGCCAGGGCCGCAGCGCCGACGGGGCCTACGCCTTCGACACAGCCCGCAACTGGGCCTTCATCGAGGCCGTGCTCACCGACCCTCAGGCCCGCGCCTCGCGGGTGTTCGTCTCGTCTCCGCTGCGCGCGCTGCTCCTGCGCTGGGCCCGCGAGCACGGGGCCTCGCCCCACGTGGTCGAGCTCGCGGCCAACACCCTGGTGCAGCCCGCGAGGGTGTCTCCCCACGACAACCATTTCCACGTGCGCATCGGGTGCCCCGCGGGCGACACGGCCTGCCGCGAGGGCGTGGTCGTGCGCCGCCGCCCGGCCCAGCGACGTCCGCCCCCGCGACGCTCGGGGAGATGACCCGCGCCCGCACCGCCCTCGCGGCCCTGGCCCTCGCCGCGCTCGCGGTGGTCACCGCCCATTTCGCCACGCGCCCCCTCGGCGCGGGAGACATCTTCTGGATTGTCCGCGCGGGCGAGGAGTTCCTCAGCTCGGGCGCGATCCCTGACCGCGAGCGCTGGTCCTACACCGCCGCGGGGACCGCGTGGAACAACCACGAGTGGCTCTTCGAGGCCCTCGCCGCGCTGCTCCACCGCGCGGGCGGCCTCGGGGCGCTGCGCCTGCTCACCCTCGCGCTCTTCGCCACCCCCCTCACACACATCACCGCCGCCGCCTGGAGGCGCCTCGGCCCAGGCTGGGCGGTCCTCACCGCGTCCGCGGGCCTGGCCTTCGCGAGCTTCAAGCTCATCCCCGCGCCGCAGACGGCGTCGATGGCGGTGTTCACCCTGGCCGCCTTCGCGTTCCTGCGCCGCGACGAGGCGCTCACCCCGCGCCGCGCGGCGGCCCTCGGCGTGACGCTGCTCGCCTGGGCGAACCTCACCGCCGAGGCGCTCTCCTTCGCGCCCTTCGTCCTCGCCGACCGCGCCCTGTGGCTCGCGCCGCGCTGGGGCGACGCGAGGCTCCGCGCGCGGGAGCTCGCCCTCCTCGCGCTCTCGACCCTGATGCTCGCGGTGACGCCCCGCGCGTCGTCGACGATCGAGTACGCGCTCACCGGCTCGCGCGTGAACCGCGCGGTGAACACCGAGTTCGCGCGCCTGTGGGAGCCTGCCTCCACCGTCCCCGGGTTCTTGAAATGGCTCGCCGCGGGGGTGATCGTCGCGTGGCTCGCGCTGGCGGTCACGCGCCTCCGCAGGGGCGCCACCGCGGAGACCCTTCGCGCCCTGTCGGCGGGCGCGCTCGCGTCGGTGTTCGTCCTCCTCTTCGAGCGCAACCTCTGGATGGCGCTCATCCCCGCCGCGGACCTCGCCCTCGCGCTCCGCGACGCGCTCTCCGAGGGCTCGCGCGCCAAGGCCGACGTCGGCGCGCTCGCGGCGGGCGTCGCGCTCTTCGCGGCCTTCGGC
>JAEYZO010000508.1 GCA_023428035.1 Pseudomonadota bacterium
GGCCCGGCGCCGGCGGCCCCCACCTCGGGGCCGTCATCTCGCGGGGTAACGTCCGGGAGCTCAGCCACGT
The DNA here is from genome assembly GCA_023428035.1 of Pseudomonadota bacterium. Taxonomy (GTDB): domain Bacteria; phylum Myxococcota_A; class Polyangia; order Polyangiales; genus JAEYZO01. Next base: position 71 of record JAEYZO010000508.1, read on the forward strand.
CTACGTCCCCGACGTCCGAGGAGGTAGGAACGTCCGCGTCGGAGAGGCCGACGTCTCGCACCACGAGCACGTCGCCCTCCTCCGCGTCAGGAACGTCGGGCGCGTCAACGCCGACGTCCTCCGGCGACGACGTCGCTTCGAGGCCCGCGTCTGTCGCGCTCGGCGGGTTCGACCCGGTCGGCGTCACGCACCCCAGCGCGCTTGCCAGCGCCACCAGCACCGTCCAGTGATTGAATCTCACCGTGTTCCCCCATCACCCCTTCACGGGTCCTCCACCGCGCGCACGGTCTCTTCGAGGTTGTGCCGCGGCCTCCACCCCATCGCGTCGCGCGCCCGCCGGTCGTCGACCATGCACACGTACCGGATGTGATCCAGCTCCGGCGCCGGAAAGCTCGACAGCCGGTACTTGAACAGCGCCTTGAGCATCTCGCGCCCCACGTCGTGCGGCACCGGCAGCCGCGGACGTCGCAGGATCTTCAACAGCTTCGACAGCGGCGCGGGCTCCGGCCCGGCGATGTTGAAGATCCCGCGCACGCCCGGGCGCAGCGCGGCCTCGATCGCCCGCACCACGTCGTCGTGGTGGATCACCTGCACCATCGGGTCGAAGCCCATCAGCGTCGGCGTCACCGGCAAACGTAGGTAGTTGCTCGGCGCGTTACGCACCGGCCCGAGGATGTGCGTCGAGCGCAGGATCACCGTCTCGCACTGCGACTGCCGCCAGAAGAAGCTCTGCGCCAGCATGTCGACCTCGATCAGGTCGCGGATCTCCGAGAAGTCCTGGCTCCCCAGCAACGGCGCTTCTTCGGTGAGGAACTGCGGGTTGTCGGGCCGCGGGCCGTAGACATTCGCGCTCGACAGCACCACCAGCTTGGGCACCCGGTAGCGCGAGAGGAACTCCAGCATCTTCGCGAAGCCCACGACGTTCCACGAGTGGTGGTCGCTCGCGCTCGCCCGCGGGTCGTGCATCACCCCGAGGTGCACCACGGCCTTGATGTTCCCTGCGCGGAAGACGTCCTTCAGCTTCTTCCGCCGGGGGTCGATCCGGTGGTGCGTCACGTCCCGGGGCTTGTCGGGAAAGTCCCTGCGGTCGACGCCGATCACCGGCCGCGTGCGGTGCAGCACCCTGCACACACGCTTGCCGAGCCTGCCCACGATGCCCGTGATGAGCACCGCGCCGGGCTCGGGCTCCGTGGGCAGCGCGTCGCCGTACTCCGACCGCGCCTCTCGCAGCGGAAAGTCTCCCATCACCGCGCCAGCATCCTCGCCCCCGCGCGCGCGGTCAACGCGGTCGTTCCCAGCGGGCCCCCGCGCACGGTACAAGCCACGCCCGATGATGCACTGGTGGCAGGCGATGATCCTCGGCGCCGTCGAGGGGCTCACCGAGTACCTCCCGGTGAGCTCCACCGCGCACCTCATCCTCGCCCAGCGCGCCCTCGGCATCGCGGGCGGAGAGGGCGCCAACGCCTACGCCATCTGCATCCAGGCCGGCGCGATCCTCGCGGTGCTCAGCCTCTACCTCAAGCGCATCGGCTCGATGCTCAACGGCGTCGCCGGCCGCGACCCCGAGGGCCGCGCCCTCGCCGTCAACGTCATCGTCGGCTTCGTCCCCGCCGCCATCATCGGAAAGCTCCTCGACGACCCCATCGAGCGAGTCCTCTTCGGCCTGTGGCCCGTGGTGATCGCGTGGTTCGTCGGCGGCCTCGCGATCCTCGTCGTCTCCTACGCGCGCCGCGGCAAGGCATCCTCAGGAGGAAAGCCCCTCTCCGCCCTCACCCCGCAGCGCGCCGCGATCATCGGCCTCGCGCAGTGCCTCGCCCTGTGGCCCGGCACCTCGCGCTCCCTCGCCACCATCGTCGCGGGCCTGCTCGTCGGCCTCGAGATGGTCGCCGCGGTGGAGTTCAGCTTCCTCCTCGGGCTCGTGACCCTCTCCGCCGCGACGGCCTACAAGGCCCTCAAGAGCGGCGGAGTGATGGTGCACGAGTACGGCGCGCTCAACATCGCCATCGGCGCGGTGGTGTCGTTCCTCTCGGCGCTCGCCGCGGTGCGCTGGATGGTCGGCTACCTCAAGCGCCACGGCCTCTGGGTCTTCGGCGTGTACCGCGTGCTCCTCGCGCTGATCGTCGCCGAGCTGCTCGCCACGGGGATGCTCCGCCCGTGACCCGCGCGCTCCCCCTCGCCCTCGCCCTCGCGGTCGCGCTGGGGGCCTCTCCCGCGCGCGCGCAGCAGGCCCGAGCGAGCGACCGTCGCCGCGGCACCGAGCTGGTGCTCCTCGGGGTGCTCAGCGCGACCTACGGGCTGCGCATCGGGACGCTCATCAACCAGGCCGCGGGGAGGCCCATCGACGACCCCGACCCCGCGACCTACTGGATCCTCCCGGGCGTGCTCACCGTGGCCGTCCCCGTGGCGACGCTGTTGATCGAGTCGCGCTTCCCGATCCGCCGCGGGCGCGGCATCTCCGCGGGCGTCGGCGGGATCATGGGCTACCTCGGCGCGATCGGGCTCGTCACCCAGCTCGCGGGCGAGTCCTTCCCCTCGGGGCAGTCGTTCACGAGCCCGTGGACCTTCGTGGGCACCACCGTGGGCATCGCGGGAGGCATCCTCGTGGGTCACCTCACCGACGCGCCCCCCGCCGACGCGCTCTGGGCGGGCACCGGCGCCGTGGGCGGAGCGGCGTTGGGCGCGCTGGTGTGCGGCGTGTCGGAGTGCGGCCCCGCGCTGGGAGCCTTCGTGCTGGGAGGCGAGCTCGGTCTCTTCACAGCGGCGATGCTGCTGCGGAGCACGGTTCGCCCCACGGAGCGCGAGATGCGCCTCACGGCGCTCGGGGCGGTCAGCGGCACGGTGCTCCTCGGCGGGGGAGTGATGCTCGCGCACCTCGCGCGCGACGGACGTCTCGACGCCGCGGCGGTGCAGCGCAGCGCGGCCTTCGGCCTGGGGGGATTGATCGTGGGAGGACTAGGCTTCTTCGCCCTCGGCCGCGCGACGCCTGAGCCCACCCCCGCGCGGTCGACGCGCACGGCGCTCTTGCCGAGCCTCGACGTTCGACCGGGCTCCTTCGGGCTGGGCGTGACCATCGTGCAGTGACGTTGCGGCCTCGCCCGCGCGGGTGTACGCGCCGGGGTCGATGAGCGGAGAGCGACAGGTCCGGCTGACGAAGCTGGCCCACGGCGCCGGGTGAGCGAGCAAGGTCCGCGCGGCGGACCTCGCGCAGGTCCTGCGCGGTCTCCCTCTCCCGATCGACCCGAGGGTCATCGTGGGCCTCGCGCCCGCCGATGACGCCGCCGTGGTGCGCCTCTCCGACGACCTCGCGCTGGTGTTCACGACGGACTTCTTCACGCCCCTCGTCGACGACCCCGTGGACTTCGGCCGCATCGCCGCGACCAACGCGCTCTCCGACGTCTACGCGATGGGCGGCACGCCCTTGATCGCGCTGAACATCGTGGCCTTCCCGAGCCGCACGCTGGGCCTGGAGGTGCTGGGAGAGGTCCTCCGCGGCGGCGCCGAGGCCGCTCGCGACGCGGGCATCTCCATCGCGGGGGGCCACTCCGTCGAAGACGCCGAGCCGAAGTACGGCCTCGCGGTGATCGGCACGGTGCACCCCTCGCGCGTGTGGACGAAGGGCGGCGCTCGCGCGGGCGACGCGCTGATCCTCACGAAGCCCCTGGGCACGGGCATCCTCGCGACGGCCTTGAAGCGCGACCGGGTGAGCGAGAGCGACGCGGTGATCCGCGCGGCGGTGCGCTCGATGACGACGTTGAACGCGCGCGCCGCCGAGGTGGTGAAGCGCAGCGGGGTGACGGTGCACGCGGCCACCGACGTGACGGGCTACGGCCTGGCGGGTCACCTGCTGGAGATGCTCCGCGCGAGCGACGGGGTCGCCGCGACGCTTCTCGCGCCGTCACTGCCGCTCCTCGACGGCGCCGTCGATCTCGCGCGCGAGGGGGTGCTCCCAGGAGGGACGAAGGCCAACCGCACGCACGTCGGCGACGCCTTCGTGGTGTCACCCGATGTCGACGAGGCCCTCGCGTGGATCGCGTGCGACGCGCAGACCTCCGGCGGACTGCTCCTGTCGATCCCGGGAGAGGCCGCCGACGCGCTGGTGACGTCGCTGCGCGACGAGGGCGTCCCCGCGGCGCGCGTGGGAGAGGTGACAGCGGCGACGTCGCCGACGATCACGCTCTAGACAGCGGCGACCTTCGCTCGCTTCGTGGGCGACGCGCGCACCACGCCAGGGCGGCGCGTCTCGATGGGCGCGTTGGGGCTCTCGGCGATGCGCTGAACCAGCGCCGCGGGGTCGGCGTGGCGCGGCCGGGGAGCCGGCGTACCCCGCTTGTGCAGCACGAGGGCTCGCTCGACGCGGGTCGCGCGGCCCTTGGAGCCCTCGCCCCAGATCTTGCTCACCTTGGCGACCTCGCTCACGTCGCCCACCACCACGCCCGCGAGCGAGAGCGGGAGCGTGTCTCGCACGGCCTCCCACGCCTCCATCGCGAGCTCGTGCTCGCCGTGCTCCTTGTTCACCACGTCGCCGATGGTGACCACGCACGCCCCGTCGTCGCGGAGCACCGCGGCGCAGCCCTCGAGCACGCCCCGGAGAAAGCCCCTCCACGCGCCGATGCGCATGCGGTCGCTGAGCGCGAGCCGTCGGTCGGTGGCCTCGACCCGCAGCGAGGCGTCGACGTCAGACACCGACTCGCCGAGGAGCCACAGGCGGATCCAGTTGAACTTCCCGTAGCGCACGACGTTGAGGTAGGGCGGCGAGGTCACGATGAGCTTGACGCTCCCGGGCTCGACCAGGGCGGGGAGCGACCTCGCGTCGCCGCGCAGCGCGCGGCCGCGCACCGCGGGGGTGCCCTCGGCGAACTCGAAGTGGATGCGCGCGCGGAGCTTCTCGAAGGCGCTGAACGGAGGCTTGGCGAGCTGCTTCTGCGCGATGTACCGGGCGAGGTAGCCCGGCGACATGCTGAAGGTGTTGGGCATCGACACCGAGAGGCAGCGCGAGCTGACCACGTCGCGGGTGTGGTGCCCGTGGAGGATCCCCGCGAGCGACGCGAGCAGGAAGCGGTCGACGCGGGAGCTCGGGTCGAGCGAGTCCTTGAGGTGCAGGAGCTGCGGGAGCGTAGTGGTCTCCTCGAAGAGGAGCTTGATCTCCGGCGGCGCGCGCTCGCCCACGGGCGCGGGGCGGTAGCTCGCTTCGAGGGCGTCGACGCGCGCGAGGGCCTCGTCGCGCGGGGGGGGGTCGACCTTCACCGACGTGAGGAGCGCCGCGAGGGGGTTGAGGTCGACGCCCACCCCTACGCGCCCCGCGAGGCAGGCTTCGAGGGGGGTGGTGCCGCGGCCCGAGAAGGGGTCGAGCACGAGGTCGCCGGGCTCGCTCAACTGCTCGATGAAGTACCGCGGCAGCCCCGGGGGAAAGCTCCCCATGTACGAGCACATCGAGTGGAAGACGTGCCCATAGCGTCGGCCGAGGGCCTTCCACCACGGCGCCATCCACGCCCCTTGCTCCTGCCCCCGCGCCGCGCGCGTCGCCCGCGCCGGACCCGGTCGCTCTCCGAGCGACGCCGTCATCGACATGGGTGCGATTCATTCACCATGGAGCTCCGGCGTTGCAAGAAACTTGTTCGGTCTCCGCACGACCGTGGTGCGATGCTCCCGCCCATGGCCCCGCCGTCACCGCGCGTCCTCGCCGCGATGGCGCTCTCTCTCGTCGCGGCGCAGCTCTGCCTCGCGGCGCCTCGCTTCGACCGCCGCCGCGCGCCGCCCTTCTCGGGCCGCTTCTCGTGGTCGATGTTCGCCGGGCCCCTCACCGGCCGCTGCACCCA
>JAEYZO010000528.1 GCA_023428035.1 Pseudomonadota bacterium
GGCCCGGCGCTCCTCCGCCGCGAGGAGACGTCGCTCGGACTCGTCGGCCGCGGCCTCGGCGCGGGCGGCCTCGCCCCGGGATCGCGCCCCCCGGGCGAGGAGTTCCACGCAGCGGGCGCGGGCGCGGGCGGTGTCGGCGTCGCGGCGATACTCCGCCGAGGTGAGCTCCGCGGCGCAGCGCTCCCCACGGTCGACCACGTCGCGCAGGGACTCCCGCTCGGCCTCGGTGGGCTGCAGGGCGTCGATGGCCTGGCGCAGAGGGCGCAGCGCGCGGTCGATGGCCTGGTGCGGCGTCGGGCGCCGAGAGCGCTGCGCGAGCGCGGAGGGGGCCCAGAGGGAGAGGGCCGCAGCGAGCATCCACCACGTCGGGCGCATCTGGGGAGGGATTCAACCCACACCCCCACGGGGACAGTCAACCCGACAGCGCGGTGTAGACTGCGTTGAAGTCGCGTCGGCGGGTACGGTACGGTCGCGCGCCGTGATCGAGCGCGTCGCGCAGCACCAGACCCGCTTCCGCGCGCCGGGGGTGGCGCCGGACGCGCGAGGCGTCGCCCTGGGGCCCCTGGGGCTGGTGCTCCTACCCTCCATCGAGAAGCTCGTGGCCTTCCTCCGCGCGCTCGGAGAAGAGGGCGCCCTCGACGAGCTCCTCGACGCGCTGCGCATCGTGCAGGTGATCTCGCCGCTCCGCACCCGCGAGCTCCTCGTCGAGGTGCAGGCCGTCTCGTCGCACCGGATGGACCGCCTCGCCGCCGTCGCCCGCCTCGTGGGCGCGATGGTCTTCACCGGCTCGGGCCGGCACTTCGTGAAGTACCGCGACGCCCAGGCCCCCTTCGGCTACGACATCTCCGAGCTCGTGCCCGACGCGGGAGACCTCGCCCTCTACCACGACCGCTTCGCGCAGCCCTACCGCAACGACCGGGTGATCCCGCTGCGAGACCTCCTGCTCCGCCTCGGGCCCGTGGCCGTGCACCGCGCGCGCGCCGAGACCCCGCGGCTCCTCTACGCGCTCCTCCGCCCCGGCCTCGGCGACGCCGTGGTGGGCTACCTCGCCCGCTGGAACGTCAACGCCCGCGTCGCCGTGGTGGAGTGGCAGCGCGGCGGCACCAGCGCCGTCGTCGAGCGCGCCTGGCTCGTCTCGCTCCCGCAGCCCGCGCCGCGCTACGTGGGCCTCCTGCGCTCGCTCCCCGGCGTGACCCTCTTCGTGCCCGACGGCGAGCGCACCGCGGTGGAGTACGGCTTCCGCCACCCGGTGCCCCTCTCGGCCTGCGCCCAGCTCTTCGCCAGCGAGGAGCTCGTGCTCTTCCGCGCCGGCGGCGAGGGCCCCATCCCCCTCGCGCAGCGGCCTCCCTTCGTCGACGTGCAGACCGTGACCTCGCTCGTCGCGTCGGCGCCCGCCACCGTCGAGCGCGCGCGCACCTTCGGCGTCGAGAGCTCGTTCTCTCTCCCCCTGCGCCTCGTGCCCTCGGGGGGCGTGCCGAAGCGGGTGAGCGCGTCGGTGATCGCCCTGGGGAGCCAGGACACCCTCGGGCGCATCCTCTCGGTGCTCCCCGCGGCCACCCTCGGAAAGGTCACCGTCGCCTTCACCGAAGACTCCATCTACGTCTACGGCCCCGACGCCGTGCACGCCCTCCCGCTCGGGGTCTTGTACGAAGAGCTCGGCGACGGCGTGCTGGTGCCCCTGGGCTGGAGCCTCTCGCCGCCGATCCCCCCTGACGTCTTGCGGCAGCTCTCCCGCGCGCCCTCCGACGCGAGGCTCTTCGTGCGCGGGGGCGAGCGACCCCTCGTGGCGATCCCGCAGAGCGCCTTCGTGCCCGCGACGCGGGTGCTCCTCGCCGACCAGCCCGTGTACGAAGACGCGCTCATCGCGCCGCCCCTCGACGCCGACGCGCCGCTGCCCGACCTGTGGCCCGCGCTGCCGGGCTCCCTCGCGCGCTGGTTCGCGCCGGGCGCGCGGGGAGAGCTCCCGCCGCCGCGAGAGACCTCCCCCGTGGGCGTCGAGACCGCGGGGCTGCCCGGCGGCGACGACGGTTCCCACGGTGGATGACCTCACCCCGCAGGACCCCGCCGTCGCGCGCCACGCGAACGACGACCTCGACACCCTCGACGGCTTCGTCGCGCGCTTCGTGTGGCCCCTCGTGTCGGGGGGCCGCGTGCACGTGCAGGAGATCCTCGGCCCCGGGGTGATCGCCGCGTGGGCCCGCGCGGGCTACGGCGACGCGTCGCTCACCGTGCGCGTGGGAGAGGCCCTGCGGAGACGTCTCTCCCGCTACGGCCCCGCGGGGGTGGTGGAGCGCGTGCCCCTCGACGCCCTCGCCCTCGCGGCGGTGTGGCACAACCTCCTGGCGATGACGCACCCCGAGGCCGTGGGCCGCGCGGGTCTGCGACGTCGGGTGCGGGAGTGGTCCCTCGCCATGTTGGAGTGGGTCGACGCACCGCGGGCGAGGGGCGAGGCCGCGCTGCGCCACGCCATGCTCGGACGTCTGGGTGAGCTCGGCAGGGTCGACACCCACGTGGAGTTCTGGGCGGGCTACGCAGACTTCATCGGCGTCTCTCCGCCGAGGAGCCTGATGGCCTGGCCCAGCGTGCGGAGGGTGAACGCGAAGCGCACCCGCGTGGGGCTCTTCGAGCTCATCGAGGGCTTGAGGACGTCCCGGGTCGACCCCTCGCTGGAGCTGGTGGAGGTCGCGCGCGCCGCGCTGGCCCTGTCGCCCCTCACGGACCTGTCGCTCGTCGACCGGCCCAGCGTCGCGCCCTTCGCGTGGACGCCCTCGACGGTGAACCTCCTGGGTGACATGGCGCTCCGAGGCGCGGCGCAGCGTGCGATCCTGTCGCAGGGCACGCCCGCGGTTAGGGCGCTGGAGCAGGCCACCCTGTCGCTCTTGCGTAGCGCGGCGGTGGAGCGACCCGCGGCGAGCGCGATCCTGCGGATGCACCTCGAGCTCCTGGTGATGGACGGCATGGCCGCGCGCATCGGGGCTCCACAGACGACGTCGACGTCGGGCGTCGGGGGCGCGTCGGGGGCCGTGTCGCAGCCCCTGGCCCTCGACGCCTACCTCCTCCTCGGGCCCGCCCGCGCGTCGCGCTGGCTCGGGCTCGACGAGGCGACGCTGGCCCGGGCGATCCCGCCGGACCCGAGCCGACCCACACCGAGAGACCCGCCCTCCGCGCCCCTCCTGGTCGCGGCGGGCTTGATGGAGGCCCGATCGTGACCACCCCCGTCGTACAGAGGCTCAGGGCCATGGCCCGGGCGTTGGAACACCAGTTCCTCGGCAAGCAGGAGACCGTGCGGCTGATGGTGCTCTCGGTGCTCGCCGGGGAGCACATCGCCCTCGTGGGCCCGCCGGGCACCGCGAAGAGCGCGCTGGTGCGCACCTTCTCCCGGATGATCGACTCGGTGTACTTCGAGTACCTCCTCACGCGCTTCACCGAGCCCAACGAGCTCTTCGGCCCCGTCGACATCCCCGCGTTCCGCCAGGGCGTCTACCGACGGCGCACCGAGGGCATGATGCCCACGGCGGAGATCGTCTTCCTCGACGAGATCTTCAAGTCGAACAGCGCGATCCTGAACGCGCTGCTCACGCTCTTGAACGAGCGGAAGTTCAACAACGGCGGCCAGGTGGTGGACGTGCCCCTGCTGTCGGTCTTCGGCGCCTCGAACGAGGTGCCCGCCGACGAGAGCCTGCAGGCGATCTTCGACCGCTTCCTCCTGCGGGTGCGCAGCGACCACCTCGACGCGTACCACTTCGGCGAGCTGGTGCAGCGCGGCGTGGCCCTGGAGCTCGAGCGGCTCGGCGCCCGCAAGGAGCCGCAGGTGTTCCTCTCGACGCAGGACCTCCGGGCGGCGCAGGCCGAGGTCGCCCGCCGGATGAACATCTCCGAGGAGCTCCTCGCCACGTACAAGTCCCTGGTGTTCCAGATCAGGGCCGAGGGGGTGTCGCTCTCCGACCGCCGCGTGGTGAAGCTCATCAAGCTCATGGCCGCGAGCGCCTTCTTCGACGGCCGCCCCGCCGCCGACGTGAGCGACCTCTTCATCCTCCGCCACGTCTGGAACACCCTCGAGCAGGCCGAGATCCTCGACGGCATCGTGGCCCCGGTGCTCGACGGCTGGTTCCGCGCCCACCCCGACGCCCGCCGCGCGGGGGGCATGGAGGTCGGCCTCGACGCCCTCCTCGCCGAGGTGCAGCGCATCAAGGGCGCCCTCACCTCGGGGGCCCCCGTGAGTGATCTCCAGCTCTTCGCGCACCTGCGCGCCCTGGGAGAGATCAAGGCCGCGCTGCAGTCCCTCGCGACGGACCCCGCGCGCCGCGCCCTGCTCGAGGTCGACCAGCTCCTCGAGCACGTCTTCCGCTCCGGGCGCATCACCGCGTAGGGGGCGCGTCTCGCCCTACGCGCCCCGATTTGCCGAGATGGTGCGACCCCTGAGTACGTGCGTTAGGGTGCCCGGCGAATGAGCCGTATGGCCACGCCGGGCTCGCTGCTCCCAGGGGGGTTCACCCTGGGGCCTCTGAGCCACGCCGACCGTGTGAGCCTGATCTACGAGGCCCTCCCCGTAGACGAGGGCTCCCGCAAGGCCGCGGCGCAGGTGCTCCACCCCCTGCACGTCGACGAGCTCCGCGATTGGTTCGAGAAGACCTCGGCCCTCGGTCGCAGCCTCAAGCACCCCAACCTCGTCGAGGTCTACGCCCTCGGCACCACCCACAACGACCTCCCGGTGGTGGTGACCGAGTGGATCGAGGGCCGCTCGGTGCGCGCGCGCCTCGCCTCGGGCGAGGTCTTCCCCGTCGGCGAGGTGCTGCGCATCGTGAGGGAGGTCGCGAGCGCGCTCGACTACCTCCACGGCCGCGCGCCCCCCGTGCTGCACCGGGTCTTGCTGCCCGAGACCGTGATGCTCACCTCCCCCGGAGGGATGGTGAAGCTCCTCGCGGTGGGGCACGCCGACCGGCCGCATCACCCCGCTGCGAAGCCCTCGCACCAGTCGCCCGAGGAGCTCGAGGGGCGGCCGCTCTCCCCCGCGTCGGATGTGTTCTCCCTCGCGACGCTGGCCTTCGAGGTGCTCACGGGTCGGCCGGCCTTCGTGGGCAACGCGACCTCGGTGCTCACCGCGGTGTACCGCGGGGCGCTGCCGTGGGTGGCCACCACGCCGAGCGAGGCGCTGGTGCCCGTCGACGACGCGCTGCACCGGGCGTGGAGCCTCGACGCGGGGGAGCGCTTCGCCTCGGCGGGGGCCTTCGCGGCGGCCTTCGAGGACGCGGTGCAGCGCGTGCCCTCGGCGATCCTCTCGACGCGCCGGGCGATCCGCGACGGGAACCCGCTGCGGGGCAACACCATCCCCCCGCCCATGGGTCAGCGCGCGGGGGGGTCGGCGTACCCGCCGGGGATGACCTTCTCGAACCCTCCCGCGCGGGTCGGAGCGTGGGGCCCGCCGCGGGGGTCTGACCGGCCGCCCAACGCGCTGCGCGCGCCGACGCCGGAGCCGATGCAGGCCCGCGGGCCGCACCGGGTGCTGACGCCCTTGCAGTCGGTGCCCGCGCCGCCGAGGAACTCCCCGTCGTCGATGGGCTACCCTCGCATCGCGACGCCCTTGCAGATGGGGCCGTCGCCGCAGCCGGTGGGGCGGCCGTCGTCGCGGCCTCCGCCTTCGGACAGAGGGCTCGACCGGGTGGTGCCCGCGGCGCCGCGGGTGCCGTTGGGGCTGCTGGATTCTCTGGCGGCGGCGGTGGGCGGGGCCGAAGCCGACCTGCCCGCGGCGAGGGCCGCGCGGGAGAGCGAGCCCGAGGGGGCCGTCGAGGCCGCACGGGGGAGCGAGCCCCGGCCGTCGGTGGTGTACGAGGCCCCCGACGCGACGCTGGTGTTCGACGACGTCGAGCTGGCCGACCCCGACGTGCTCGAGGCCCTCTCGGAGGACGTCACCAACCAGTGGACGACGGAGGACGACGAGGGCCTGCACGGGTCCATCGTCGACTCGGGCGACCTGCCTACTGACGTGCACGAGGTGAGCGCGAAGGTCGCCGAGATCCGGCGGAGGCACCGGGCCGAGG
>JAEYZO010000532.1 GCA_023428035.1 Pseudomonadota bacterium
TTCCCACCCTCTCCGCTCAGACCTCGTCGCGCGACGCGCCGGGTAGCGCCTTGGCGAGCGCGGTGCCCTTCAGCAGCCGAGAGAGCACGTCGGCGACGCTCTCTCCGCCCATGATCGCGAGGGGCGCCATACTCTCGGCCACGCGCTCGGCGAGGGCCCGGTCGCTGAAGGCCTGGAGCGCCGCGATGAGGTCGGGCGACACCGCCCCGGCCTTCTCGACCACCGCGCGCACCTCGGCCTGGAGCATCGCCACGCGCTGCTCCATCTGCGCGCGGGCGATGGCGAGGTCGACGTCGGAGGTCGCCCTGCGTCGCGCGAGCTCCGCCTGGTGGATCGCCTCCAGCGCCGACTGCTCCTCGCGCTGCGCGGCCTGCTGCTCGCGGCGCACCGTGGCGGCGGCGCCGACCTCGGCGACGGAGAGCTCCTGCGCGCGCTCGACCTCGCGCTGCTTCAGCCCGAGCTCCGCCACGCGGGTCGTCGACTGGAGCTCGGCGATCTCCTTGCGCGAGGCCTCGAACTCCCGGGTGAGCTCCAGCTTCCTGCGCTCCCCGGCGATCTGCAGGGCCTGGCGCACCACCGAGTGCTGCGCCTCGACGAGCATCTTCGAGATCTCTTCGTCGCCGAGGGTCACGTCGAGCACCTCGACGTCGTAGACCCGCATCCCGTTCTCCTCGAAGGCGCGGCCGGGGCGCTTGCCCCCCTCCACCGCGGCGCCGAGGATCACGTCCCTGAGGATGGAGACCGAGCGCGCGTAGAACTCCTCGACGCCGTACTGCTTCACCGCGTGGCGGATCAGCGAGCGCAGGTGGTCGGTGAGGAACTTCACGTAGTTCTCGGCGTTGAACCAGCGCGCGGGCTCGCCCTCGAAGTTCACCCGGTACGAGAGCTTCAGGTGCACCTGGCAGAGGTCGCGGGTCTCGGCCTCGACCGCGTCGCTCACCTTGTTGTGCAAGACGCGGAGGTACACCGTGCGCTGGAGCCGCTCGTCGCTCTTGGGCGTGCCCGTGGAGAGCTCCAGCGCCTGCAGGGTCTCGTCGTACTCGAGGAGGTGCGTCGCGGGGCCGACGATCACCCGACGGTCCCCCGTGCGGTTCACCACCATCACGGCGTAGCCCGTCCATGCCGAGACCGAGACCGCGCCCTCGTAGCGGGTGTCGAGCACGAGGGTGCGCGGCGCGGTGTAGGTGTTGCGCCGCTGGAAGTCGTCCCCCGCGAAGGCCGCGGGCGCGGGCGCCGGCGCTCGCCCCGGCGCGTTCACGTTCACGGCCGACTCCGCGCGCAGCGACTTCTCCGCGAGGGGCCCGTCTCCGCTCGACGCCTTCGCCTGCATCAACCTCTGGTTCACCGCGAGGGCCTCGGTGTTCCCAGGGAACCACAGGGCCACGGTGCGCTCGTCGAGCACCCGCCGCACCACGACCTCGCGCCGCGGGTCGGGCAGGAACATGCACGGCCCTCGCTTCAGCGCGATCTGCCCCGAGTTGCGGTCGAGCACGTAGCGCCCCTCGCCCGCGGGGATGGCGATCGCGTAGTGGATCTCCTGGTCGCCGTACTTGATGACCGCGTGCTCGGGCCGCGGGAAGTAGATCATCTGGTCGCGGCCGGTGATGAAGAGCTCGTCGCCGACCTTGTAGCTATGGCCGTCTTCTTCGTAGGGCGCGATGACCTTGACGTAGATGCCCGAGTTCTCGTTGAGCTCGATGGCGCGGAACTTCCGCGAGCCCCCCTTCTCGATGAAGGCCTCGGTGGGCCTGGGGAACACCACCGCGGGGCCCCGGATGAAGCGCTTGTTGCCGTCTTCGTCGAGGAGGATGCAGTACTCCAGGCGCTCGAGGGTGACCGCCTCGCGCACGTAGCGGCCGGCCGCGTCGGGCACGACCTCGACGCCCGTAGGCGGTAGGAAGAACGCGACCTCGGTGCCCTCGATCACCAGGAGCTGACCCATGGTGAGGTCCGCGGGCTGGATGCGGGGCTCCTCGGCCTCGCCGTCGGCGCCGATGCGCGGTCGGAAGACGGCGTCCTTCCAGTTCTTGCGCGCGGCCTCTTCGTCGTAGACGCGCACGACGACGTACTGGTTCGAGCGCAGGTGGTGGCCCTGGATCACCCGCACCATCTGCCCGGGCCAGAGGGCGTAGGAGATGGGCCCCGCGGTGTTGACCTTCCGCCCGACGTCGAGCTCGGGGAGGTTGTTGAGCGCGCCGGTGCGCGGGTGCGACCCGTCGCGGGCGGGGTTCTTGAGCACCAGGTACCAGCCCTCGGGGGCGACGGCCATGGTCTGGGTCGCCTGCTCCAGCGAGCAGCGGTCGAAGCGCTTGGACTCGTAGTTGAAGACCACGGGCCGGTCGGTGTTGGCGAGGCTGGTCTTGTGGGGGCCGACGTAGACGTTGATGTTCCCCTTGGTCTCGTCGGAGATGAACGCGAACTCGTTCGGTGCGAGGACGAGGTCTCGCTCTCGCCCGCGGTCGTTCTCGGCCATGTGCAGTCTCCCTTCGGGTGCCGCGGTCCACCACCGCGGCGCGCGAGAGGGTAGGGCGAGCGAGCGCCGAGGCGTAGTGGTGACGTGTTGCCCGACGGCGGTTCTCGTGGTCGAAGGGCCTCGCGGCGACGGAGATCATGCGCGACGACGAGGGCGAGGTTCACGCGGAAGGCACGGGCTCCATCGGCGTAGGGGAGCGCCGCGGGGGGCCGTGGTCGCGCGTGGCTCTGGTGGTGATCGTCGCGCTCGCGATGCTCCTCGCGTGGAGGATGGGCGTCTTCGCGAGGCTGTCGGATCCCTTGGCCTTCGCCCGCGCGGTGGGGGCGATGGGGGTGAAGGGCTACGTGGCCTTCGTGGTGGCCTACGCGCTCTTGCAGCCCTTCGGGGTGCCGGGGACGGTGTTCGTGGTGGCGGCGCCCTTGATCTGGCCCTGGCCCGTGGCCTTCGCGCTGTCGATGGTGGGCACGATGCTGGCGAGCGTGATCGGGTTCAGCTTCGCGCGCTTCGTGGCGAGGGACTGGGTGAGCGCGCGCATCCCGAAGCGCTTCAGGAAGTACGACGCCGCGCTCGAGGCGCACGCGTTCCGCACGGTGTTCCTGCTGCGGCTGATCTTCTGGATGCCGCAGGCGCTGCACGCGTTCCTGGGCGTGTCGCGGGTGCCCTTCTGGACGCACGTGTGGGGCTCCCTCGCGGGCTACGCGCCGGTGCTGTTCGTGGTGAGCTACTTCGGCGCGAAGGTCTTCGACGCCCACGGGAACATGAAGCCCGAGGCGTGGCCGATCATGGGCGGGATGGTCGCGGCCTCGCTCACGGTGCTGCTCGTGGTGCGGGTGCTGGAGCGGCGGCGGGCCGCGGGGTAGAGGCTCGGCGGGGGATGGAGGCCGCCCCCTCGTCGGGACCGCATATGTTCCTAAATGTTTCCAACCACTTAGGAGTGACGCTCCCCCCGCGCGGGTCGGCTGCACCCCCCTCGGGGGGTGCGTAGACCCGTCCGAGGGGATGTGCCGACCTTCCGGGAGGGATGCACTGACCTCCCGGGGGGATCGCGGCTCCCGCTCCGGGGAGATGCGCTGACCTCCTCGGGGGGGTTCGCTCTACCCCCCTCGGGGGGTACACACCCCCGGCGGGGGGAGTGCTCGACCCCCCTCAGGGGGTACAGCCAACCCGCTCGCCCGAGCCTCGGCTCCCCCGCCTACGCTTCGCCCAGGTCGAAGACCTCGTCGAGCGCCATCTCGACGGCCTCGAAGGGCTCCGCGCGGAGGCGATCCCCGACCCCGCGATCGGTCTGCAGGTCGACCATCGGCGTCGAGGATGCGACCCGCCGTGCGCCGAGAGCAAGGCCGCCATCACCCCGCGTCGGCCATCGCCCTCGCCGTCGCGAGCTCCTCTGGCGTCAGCACCCTCGGCGCCACCACGGGTACACCGTCACCGTCGAAGAAGGGCGTGCGTCGGTAGCTCCCGCTCAGCAGCGCCCGCGCCATGACCGCCCCCGTGCGCCGTAGCGCCACCGCGAGGCCCAGCGGGCGAGTCTTCACCGCGCCCTTCGCGTGGTCGGTGTTCGCCGCCGTGAGCACCGGGCCGAAGCTCTCGTCCAGACCGCGTCCCTCCGCGTCGAGGCACGAGTGAACCAGTCCGACGTACGACGCCTTCCACGTCGGCGCGGTGTTCCCGATGGGCGTGTCGCAACACCGCGCGTACCAGCGGAACAGCCCCGTCGGCGTCAGCCGCAGCAGCGCGAGCCGCTCGGCCCCCTCGGAGAAGCTCACGAGCGAGGGAGAGGTCTGCACGATGTCGGTGCCTCCCTTCGCGTCGAGCACGTCGGGGCGACCGAGCGCGTGCGCGTAGGTCTGGCAGTCGCGGCAGTGACACACGACGCGGGAGACGGGGCGGGCGAGCGCGACGCTCCCGCGAAGGGCGCCGCAGCGGCATCGGAGAGGGTGTTCGCTCATAGGCCTGTGTGAGGTTGCGACCGCGAACGCAGTCTCAGACCAATGTCTTCCAACGCCCCGCGCCTTGACACTCCTCGCCTCGCGCTCGGACCCTTGGACCCACTCGATGCGCGCTCGCCGACCCGTCGCCCGCCTCGCCCTCGCGTCGGTCGCGCTCCTCGCGGGCTGCTACGGCGGCGACACCGTCTCCCTCGGCACCGCCACCTCCGAGATCCACCAGCACTGCGCCGCGCGCACCGAGGTGCGAGGCATCGACGTCTCGCAGTGGCAGGGCGCGATCCAGTGGTCGCGCCTGCCCGGCGCGGGGGTGCGCTTCGCGATCATCCGCCTGTCGAACAACATGTCGCTCGACACGCGCTTCAACGAGAACTGGGCCGCAGCGCGCACCGCAGGCGTGCTCCGCGGCGCGTACCACTATTTCAACCCGACCACCTCGGCGACGGGGCAGGCCAACTTCTTCGTCGACCACCTGCTCTCGCGCGGCTTCGGCGACGGAGACCTCCCGCCGATGCTCGACATCGAGTACGCCAACGTCGACACCAACGGCGACGGCGTGAACGACCGGCCGTCAGTCTCCGCGAGCGCCTACCAGGCCGCGATCCGCGCGTGGATCGACGTGATCCGAACGCGCCTCGGCCGCGAGCCCATCATCTACACCGGCGGCTACTACTGGGACTCCTGGGTGCAGTCCGCGGAGTGGGCCGCGAACCCGCTCTTCCACGCGGAGTACCCCAACTACTCCACCCGGCGGAGCTGGGGCGACCCGGTGCCCAACGGCGGCTGCGCGCGCTACGTGAGCAACCACTGGCCCCGCTACACCTTCTGGCAGTACGCGGGCGACAACACCATCGCCTCGTCGCTCGGCGGCGCGGGCACCTTCGGCTCCACCGCTGTC
Source organism: Pseudomonadota bacterium (assembly GCA_023428035.1). GTDB lineage: Bacteria > Myxococcota_A > Polyangia > Polyangiales > JAEYZO01. The sequence continues at coordinate 5,318 of JAEYZO010000532.1, forward strand.
GACATGGACGTCTTCGACGGCACCCTCGAAGACCTGCGAGCGCTCGCCCGCGTCACGCCGCGACTCGACGCGCGCTTCGTGGGTCAGGGCTCCGACGCGGCGACCGAGACCGACGGGAGCGACGCGCAGTTCCACGTGTGTACGGGGCAGCGCGTCGCGTTCCATTTCGAGCTCGAGAACACGGGCTCGGCGGCGTGGCTCGACGCGGCCACCATGAGCGATCAGTGGGGCCGTTCGGTGCGCCTCGGGACCGTGCCCCACGACACGCCCGACCCGCTCAACGGTCTGGGCCGCGTGTCGCTCAACACCACGATGAACCGCGACGTGCGCCCCGACGGAGGCGCCTGCAACGACCGCGACGGCTGCCGCAGGGTGCGCTTCAACCTCACGGGCACCGCGCCCTCGACGCCGGGTACGGTTCGCACCCGCTGGCAGCTCGTCGACGAGGCGCGCGCGTGGTTCGGGCCGGAGATGTGGTTGTCCTTCCACGTCGTCGACTGCCCCCGCGACGCGGGCGTGATCGACTCAGGCGCGGCGGTGGATGTCACGACGCCTCGCGACGTCGTGAGCGTCGACGCGGGCGCGGCGCGCGACGCTCGCGTGGTGGATGTGTCCCCGAGAGACGTCGCCGCGGCGAGTGACGTCACGATAGTCGACGCGGGCCCGCGCGACGCGAGGGTCGCCATCGACGTGGCGGCGAACGACGACGTGGAGCTCGCGCCGGACGTGACGCTCCACGGGGGCTGCGACGCGCGCCCGAGCGGGACGCGCGGCGGGGCGTGGGTGGTGGGTGTGCTGCTGGCGGCGGTGGGGGCGCGGCGACGGCGACGTCGGTAGGCGTGAGGGCGCGGACCGGCATTGGGCTGCCGAGGTTTCGCCCTCCGTCACGTCGCGGAGGTACGCTCCGCGCCGATGTCGTTGGTGTTGCAGGACATTGATGCGCGAGTAAGCAAGGCCGTAGCGCACTACTGGGAGACGCTCGAGGCGCAAGAGCGACGCCAGAGGCGAGGTAGCGCCGACCGAGGGCGCAGGGCCGCTGTCACAGGCGGCAAGCAGATGGCAGGTTTCTGTGCGCTGGTGAATCAGCTCTTGATCGAAAACGGGGTGCCCGAAGCGCACATATTCACGCAGCGGTACCTTGAACTCCCGGGATACTTCAGGCCCACGAAATCCTGGGACATGCTGGTGATTCACGATGGGCAGCTCATCGCGGCGTTGGAGTTCAAGTCGCAGCGAGGTCCCTCGTTTGGCAACAACTTCAACAACCGGACAGAAGAGGCCATCGGCACGGCCGTAGACCTCTGGACGGCATACCGAGAAGAAGCATTTGGGAGGGGACACCCGCGGCCCTGGCTCGGGTGGGTCATGCTCGTGGAAGATTGCCCGCAGTCCTCTCGCCCGGTGCAGGTCGAGCGACCGCATTTCGACCCCTTCCCCGAGTTCGAGAACGCCTCGTACGCGCGCCGCTATGAGATCCTCCTGCGAAAGCTCAAGCTCGAGAAGCTCTACGACGGCGCTGCGTTCCTGCTGTCTACAGCGACGCAGGGGCCTCATGGTACCTACGTCGAGCCCGCGATCGACCTGAGCATGCGACGGCTGCTCGCCGGCCTCGCCGGTCACGCCGTCGCCGCCGCGGCGGGTGCGTGATCGTGTCGACGCAACTCCCGCTCGACCTGCCGGCCTCGTTCTCTGACGACGCGTACGCGTACGGCGCCCGCGCGAGCGGCGAAGCTCACGGCGTGGTTCTCACCCGGCGTCACGTCGCCGAGTTCATGCTCGACCTCGCGGGCTACTCCGCGGACCGAGACCTGACCACGCTCAGGCTTCTGGAGCCGGCGTGCGGGGTCGGCGCGTTCCTGGTTCCCGCCGTCGAGAGGCTGCTCGCTTCCGCGAAGCGAGCCAGCCGCGACGTCGCTTCGCTCCACGGGGCGATACGCGCCTTCGACATCGACGACGCACACGTCGTCGCCTCTCGCGAGGCCGTACGCGCGACGCTCAAGGCGCACGGAGTATCCGAAGGCGTCGCTCACGACCTCGCGAGCCGGTGGGTGACGCGGGGTGATTTTCTCCTCGCCCCGATGTCGTCAGACATCGACGTGGTCATCGGGAACCCCCCCTACGTACGCATCGAGCAGGTCGCGCCTCTCCTACAAGCCGAGTACCGCCGCCGCTACTCCACGCTGTTCGACCGCGCCGACCTGTACGTCGCGTTCATCGAGCGGAGCCTGACGCTGCTCGGGCCGGGAGGGGTGCTCTGCTTCGTCTGCGCGGACCGCTGGGTGCTGAATCGATACGGCGCGCCGCTCAGGGCGATGATCAACGCCAGCTTTCGAGTCAACTGGTACATCGACCTGCACTCCGCGTCGCCGTTCGAGTCGGAAGTGATCGCGTACCCCTCGATCTTCTCGCTGAGCCCAGGGCGCGGAGGCCCCGTCCTCGTCGGGAGGATGCGATCGGCGTCCCCCGAGGAGTGCGACGAGTTCAGGGCAGCGTGGCGCGCCGAGGGCGCGTCAACCGTCGACGTCGAGAGTTACCACTCCTGGTTCGAGGGCGACGCGCCGTGGGTGCTCAGCTCCTCGGAGCACCTCGCGGTGCTTCGACACCTTGAGAGTTCGAACCATCCCCTGGAGGCTGACGGGCAGACGCGCGTCGGCATCGGAGTCGCCACCGGCTGCGACGAGGTGTTCGTCGTCGGTGAGTCCACCGACATCGAGCCTGATCGCCTTGTGCCGTTGGCGATGCGCGCCGACATCCACGAAGGGCGCGTTCATGACTCTGGCCGCCGGGTGATCAACACGTTCAGCGACGAAGGGGGAGTCGTCGACCTCGCGAAGTACCCAAGGCTCGCGCGTCACCTTCGAGCCCACGGCGCGAAGGTGCGCCAGCGTCACGTCGCGCGACGAAATCCGGCCGCGTGGTATCGCACGATCGACCGTGTGTACCCTGCTCTCGTAGCGACGCCGAAGCTGCTGATCCCCGACATCGCCGGATCGAACGAGGTGGCCTACGACCCAGGGCGCTTTCACCCGCACCACAATCTCTACTTCGTGACCTCGACCGCCTGGGACCTGGAGGTGCTCGGCGCGCTCCTAAGCTCTCGCGTCGCTCTGTTCTTCGTGTGGTCCTACGCGGTCAAGATGCGTGGCGGCTACCTGCGCTTCCAAGCCCAGTACCTCCGGCGTATCCATGTCCCGCGCCCCTCCTGTATCCCCGTGGAGGTCAACGACGGCCTGCGCGACGCGTTCCGTCGCAGGGACTTCAGGGCCATCGACGCCCTCGCCCTCCGCGCCTTCAACCTGCCGAGTCTGCCGGACTTCGACTTCGTCGATACGCGTCGGTAACGCTGATGCCAGACGTATCGGTCCACGGGGGCTGCGACGCGCGCCCGAGGGGGACGCGCGGCGGGGCGTGGGTGGTGGGTTTGCTGCGGGCGGCGGGGGGGGCGCGGCGACGGCGACGTCGGTAGGCGCTACTGGATCGACTGCTGCTTGGCCTGCTCGATCATCTCGTACTCGCGCTCGAAGAGGACGCGCTGGTCGGTGACGATCTGCAGGTTGCGGGTGTTCTGCTCGGTGGGCTCGGCCCGGCCGAGGTCGCGCATCTGCCGACCGATCTCGGCGAGGGCGTCGCAGATGTTGGTGAGCGTCTCGAGGCTGCGGGTCTTGCGGTCCTGCCCCGCGAAGTTCTTGCGGTACTCCTCGAAGACCTCGTTGGCCGCGCCGCCGAGCATCCCCTGGAGGTCCGCGAAGCGCGTGCCCTCCCTCGCCTTGCGGATCTCCTCGAGCTCGGTCTTGTAGGTGCCGAGGCTCTGCGTCACGACCTCGATGTTCTGCAGGTGCCACTCGTCGCGCAGGCCGCCCTCGCGCAGCGCGATCATCCGCTCGAGCACCTGCTCCAGGCTGTCGACCATGCGCTGGATGAGCCCGGGCCGCCGCGTCTGCCGGGCCTTGCCCGCGAACTGCGCCTCGTAGATCTTGAACTGGCCGTTGGCGACCTCGCCCAGGGTGCCGGCCCGCTCCTGCGCGGTGCCCATCGCGCGCGCCTCGATGATCTCGCCGCGCTCGGCCCGGTACATCTTCAGGTTCTCGCGCACCACGTCGAGGTCCTGCTGGGCGCCCACGTCCGAGGGGAGGCCCGGGGCGAGCTCGGCCATCGCCTCCTCGATCGACTCCAGGTCGTCGATCATCTCCGCGAGGAGCCCGAGGTCGCGGGTGTTGCGCGCCTGCCCCGCGAAGTGCCGGTGGTACTTCGCGAAGGTGAGGTTCGCCTCGGTGCGCAGCGCCGAGAAGTCCTCGAAGTCCGCGCCCAGGCCCTTGGCCTGCTGGATCGCCTGGCGCTCGGTCTGGTAGAGCCCGACGGCCTCGCGGGCCGTCTTCTCGGTCTCCTCGCGGTCCTTCGAGCGGGGGAGCTTCTCGAGGTCGCCCAGCGCCGCCCGGGCGCGCTTGATGAGGTCGTCGAGGTCGGAGACGTCCCGCGTCACGCGGGAGTGACCCGCGAAGCGGGCGTCGTAGGCCTGGGAGAGCTGGTCGAGCTCCAGCTTGATCTGCGCGAGCGTTCGGTTCGCCATAGGGGCGCGGAAGCTACCGCCAACCCATCCCGTGGAGCAAACCCCTCAAGCGCCCGCGCACCCCCCGGCCGAAGCTCCTCGGCCGCTCCGGGGTCTCTCCCGCGGGGCGGAACGCGATGTTGTTGAACGCGTCGGGGATGCACGCCGTGATGCGCGCGTAGAACTCCCTGATCCGCGCGGCGTCGGCCTCGATGTCGCCCGTCGGCTTGATGAGCGGCCCCACGCCCCCTCGCTTGCGGCGGTAGTCCAGGTAGCCCAGCGCGATCGGCACGTCGGCGGTCTTCGCGATCCAGTAGAAGCCCGACTTCCAGTACTGCCGCTTCGAGCGCGTGCCCTCCGGCGCGATGACCAGGATCACCCGCTCCTTCGAGCGGATGTAGTCGGCCATCTGCTGCACCTGGTCCTTCGACTGCCGACGGTCGACGGGCACGCCCCCGAGCCGTCGGTAGAAGGGCCCGAGCGGGCCCTCGAAGAGCGTGTGCTTGCCGATCCACACGATCTCGAGGCCCGTGACCCAGCCCACGCCCAGCGTGATCGGCAGGTCCCAGTTCGACGTGTGCGGCGCCGCGATCAGCACGTAGCGCGGCGCGTCGGGGAGCACCCCCTCCTCGCGCCACCCCAGCGCCGAGAGCACCACGCGACCGATCCAGTACTGCACCCGCGACGGCTTGATGGGATCCATGACGTCGCCGATGTCGGTATCGTGATCGGCCCTCCAGCGCAACGACCCCGCAGCCCTTCGCGGCGCCCCTGGTTCGCTGTACGGTCCCGCGCCCCATGCGCTCCGTCGTCGCCCTCGTCGCCCTCATCGCCC
>JAEYZO010000621.1 GCA_023428035.1 Pseudomonadota bacterium
GCGGTGAAGAGCGGGAACCATCGGAGCGCGCGCATCGTGAACGACCTCCTGCGAGGCGAAGTGGGTGAAGGGAGCGAGGCGCACGCTATCACCGAGCGGCGCCGCGCGACGTGACCGTCGTGCCTCAGGGTCGCGACGTAGGAGGCGCACCGATCGCCCGCGGTACGACCCTGCCGCGCGATCCCTCGGGCACGGGGAGGCCCAGCGCCGCGAGGGCGGTGGCCGCGGTGTCCATGGTGTTCACGGGCTCGTCGAAGTCGCCGCGGGTGACCCGCGAGCCCCAGGCGATCCACGGGATCGAGATGTCCTCGGGGCGGTGCGTGCCGTGGCGACGTCCGTGGCCGCCGTGGTCGGCGGAGATCATCACCAGCACCCGGTCGCGGTCGGCGCGAGACTCGATCGCCTGCATCACCGTGGCGAAGCATCGGTCGGTGCGCGCCACCGCGTCGAGGTAGGTCCGCGACATCCACCCCCGCCGGTGCCCCGCCCCGTCGGGCTCGCCGAAATGGATGAAGGTCACCCCGGGCCGCGCCGAGGGGAGGTAGCGCGCCGCCGCCGCGGCCACCCTCTCGCACGCGTGGCTCGGCAGCGACCACAGGTCGACCGAGCCCGGGATCGCCATGTGCCGCAGCTTGGGCTTCGCGACGAACATCGCCGTGGCGAACCCCGCGTCGTGGGCGCGGTAGAGCACGGTGGGCGTTCGGATGAAGCCGCGCTCGGGGCGAAAGTCGTCGAAGTTCATCCCGTGGGCGCGCACCGGGTCGCCGGTGAGCATCGAGCTGTGCGCGGGCAGCGTCGACGAGTCAGGGATGGTGCTCGCGTGGTTGGCCCACGCGCCCTCGGCGCGCATGCGGTGGAGCGTCGGGGCCTCGGCGCTCATCAGCCCGTCGGGGCGCAGGCCGTCGAAGCTCACGATGACCACGTGGTCGTAGGGGGCGGCGGAGCGGGGCGCGGCGGGGGCCTCGTCGAGGGGGCTCGGCGCGGGCTGCGGCGAGACGGCGCTCGGGAGGAGGCAGAGCGCGAGCGCGAGCGGGAGCCGCCTCACGACGCGCGGTCCTCGCCGAAGGCCGGCGGAGGGGGCGCGACGCCGGAGCGCACCACCAGCGCGGCGAGCACCCAGGGTGAGCCGACGCCCACGAGGGTGAGGTACGTGCGGTCGGTCACGCACCCCAGGGGGACGAGCGAGAGCAGCCCCACGCACGCGATGAGCATGAGCAGGAGCGCGCAGATCGCCCAGAGGTTGCCGTGCCCCGCCTCGGCGACGCGGTCGCGGGAGCGGTAGGCGACGTAGGCGACAACGAGGCCGACGAGGGCGACGGCGGTGGCGGCCTCGGGGTGGTCGGAGGCCGCGAGGCAGGTGAGGTCAGACGCGTCGCTGAGGCCGGTGCCGTGCGGTTGGAGTCGCATCGTCGGCGATGGACCCTAACAGGTTCCGGCCGGGAACACCGAGGCCGCGTGGCCGTCAACGCCCGAGTGACGCGCGCTGACGGCGGACAAGAAGTCGACAAGGGTGGCGCGCGCGAGGCGTAGTTCGGCCACGGGGCAAGTGATTCCCTGGAGCGGTCGGAGAGCAGTCGTATGAGTCGTGGGAGAGGCGCTTGGGTGGCGGCGGTGGCCGCGGTGTGCGCGTTCGGCAGCGAGGCCGCGGCGCAGGAGCGATACACGGTGTTCCGCGTGGGCGCGGACCTCGGCGTGTCGCGCATCTCGAACGAGATGTTCTGGCAGCTGAACGCCACGGGGCTCCTGCGCCTCGGGCCCTTCCGCACGGACTTCTACGTCCCGCTGCGCTTCAGGATGGACGACTTCGCCTTCCGCGAGGCCGACTACGCCTCGGCGCGCGACGCGCTCCGGATCGTACAGTGCACCCGCATCGACCTCGGCGACTTCGACCGCGCCGAGGACCGCCACGACCCCACCTGCGAGCGCTACCGCTGGCGCGGGGGACTGCACGAGCGCACCTACTTCTCCGCGCGGCTCTCCCCCGTTCGGGAGCTCTCCTTCGGCCACAGCACCCTCGTCTCGGACTTCAACAACTCCCTCGACCCGAACACCCCGCAGCTCGGCGCCCAGTTCGACGGGCTGCTGCGCGACATCGGCGAGGTGCGCGGCTTCGTCGACGATGTCATCAACCCACGGGTGATGGGCGCCAACGTCCTGCTCCGCCCGCTCCAGGCCGTGGGCCAGAACTGGGACGAGACCCCCGACGACCTCGTGCTCCGCGCGGGCGTCGTCGGCGACCTCGCCGCGCCCCTGCGCGTGCGCGGCGCCTTCGGGCAGACCCTTCGCGACGTCAACGGCAACGTGCAGCAGACCACCACCGGGCTCACCGCGCTCACCGCCGACGCGCACTACCTCTACCTCTGGTACGGCTGTACCACCCAGGGCTACGGGGCCTGCGAGGCGTCGAGGGACATCGGCCTCTTCGGCTTCGTCGACTACAACCGCTTCCTCGAGGTGCCCGACGCCGACGGCGGGCACGCGGGGCTGCGCTTTCGCTACCGCATCCGGGAGCGCTACCGCCGCGCGAACGGCCAGGCCCTCGACGGCCAGGGACGGATGTTCGAGACCTGGGAGATCGACGCCGGCGCCGAGGCCCGCTGGATGGGCAACCGCTACCTCCCGGGCTACTTCGACGGGAACTACTCGGTGCAGAGCCAGCAGTTCGCGCTCAACAGCGACGCCCGCGACCTGCTCGGGGCAGACGCGCTAAGCACATCGAAGCTGGAGTACATGCTCTCGCAGCCGCTGGGTCGCACCTGGGGCTGGCAGGCCTTCGTGCGCTTCATGATCCCGATCCCGACGGCGCGCGGCGAGGCCCCCTCGCGCCTGCCGATCACCCTCTGGGCCGAGGACGCCGACGGCCCCCTGCGAACCTCGGTGAGCGCGGTGGTGGGCCCGGTGCGGCTCGACCAGGTGATCGTCGGGGCGCAGTTCCTCCGGCGAAACTTCGACGGCTTCGGTAACCTCTTCTCCCTCGACGGCGCGCTGATCCGGGTGATCGGCGCGGTGTACCTCTCCTCGGCGGAGACCCGGCGCCAGAGCGACAGCTTCCTCAACAACCTCGTGGTGAACTTCGCCTACACCCGACGCTTCCTCCAGGAGAACAGCGGCGCGCTCAACGCGACGAACGACTTCCTCGTCACCCTCGGCTCCAGCCTCGGGATCAACTGACCATGCGCCTGACGCACGCCGCCCTCGCCCTCACCCTCGCGCTCGCCGCTTGCGACGAGGTGCAGGCCCCGCCGCCTTCCACCTGCCGCGTGCAGACGGGCGACCCGACCCCCACCGCCGCGCAGGTGTGCGCGCGCTTCAACACCCTCGGGTGCCTGCTCACGGACTGCAACGCGGCCTACGAGAGCTACAGGGTCCGCACCTCCCCCGAGGAGTTCAACCGACTCACCGCCTGCTACGTGCGCGCGACGGACTGCGACCAGGTCGACCAGTGCGAGCGCGCCTGCGGCGCCGACGGGGGAGCGGTGACCGTCGGCCCAGCCCGCGACGCGGCCGCCGACGACGCGAGCGCCGCGGGGGACGTAATGGACGCGGGGCCGTCCGACGACGTGATGGACATCGACCCCCTCGACGCGGGCCCGCGCGACACGGGCGCGCGTGACACCGGCCCGAAGGACACAGGCCCTCACGACCTTGGCGGGCAGGACAGCGGCCCCGACGACGCCTCAGCGGTGGACGTGACGACCACCGACGTGGTGCCCCTCGACGCGATCACCGACGCGGGGACCGTCGACGCGGGGACCGCCGACGCGGGGACCGCCGACGCGGGGACCGTCGACGCGGGGACCGCCGACGCGGCCGTGACAGACGCCGCGAAGGACGCGAC
>JAEYZO010000671.1 GCA_023428035.1 Pseudomonadota bacterium
GGGACGCGCGCGCGAACACCCTGCTCCTCGCCCGCGACCGCGCGGGGAAGAAGCCCCTCTTCTACCGACGCACCGCGCGGGGCCTCGCCTTCGCCTCGGAGGTTCACGCCCTCGTCACCGCGTTCCCTGACGAGCCCGCCGAGGTCGAGTGGGGCGCCGTCGAGGAGTACCTCTCGCTCGGGTACGTGCCCGCGCCGCGCAGCGCGTACCGTGACACGCTGAAGCTCCCGCCGGGCCACTACGCCGTGCTCACCCCGGGCCAGCCCCCGGCCCCGACGCGCTACTGGCGCAAGCCCGCAGGCCCCGCCCTCACCGGGAGCGTCGACGACCTCGCCGACGAGCTCCTCGCGCTCCTCGCGAGCGCCGTGCGCCGGCGGCTCGTCTCCGACGTGCCCCTGGGCGCGTTCCTCTCGGGCGGCATCGACAGCTCCGCCGTGGTCGCGCTCATGGCCACGCAGAGCGCGCGGCCGGTGAAGACCTTCTCCATCGGCTTCGACGAGTCGGAGTACTCCGAGGTCCGCTACGCGCGGGCGGTGGCCGAGCGCTACGGCACCGAGCACCACGAGATGGTGGTCACCGCGAACATGGTCGACGTCGTGCCCGAGATCGCGCGGCACCACGGCGAGCCCTTCGCCGACAGCTCCGCGGTCGCCACCTGGTACCTCGCCAGGATGACCCGCCAGCACGTCACCGTGGCCCTCTCGGGCGACGGCGGCGACGAGAGCTTCGCGGGCTACAAGCGCTACCGCATGGCGCTCCTCGGCCACCTCTACGACGCCCTGCCGCGGGCCGCGCGGGGGCCCTATCAAGCGGGGCTCACGGCCGTCGGCAAGGCGGTCTACCCGTGGATGGGCCGCTACGCTTCACGGATGCACCTCGGCGAGGCGAGCCGCTACCTCGTGCTCGTCGAGCAGCTCACCGCCGACGCCCTCGACGCGATGTGTACGCCCAGGGTCCGCGCGGGTCGGGGGAGCGCGACGGTGGAGCGCTTCACCGAGGTGCTCAGCGGCAGCGGCGCCCCGTCGGCCATCGGCCGCACCGCCGACCTCGACTGGCACACGTACATGGCCGACGACATCAACGTGAAGGTCGACATCGCGTCGATGGCGCACGCGCTCGAGGTGCGCTGCCCCTTCCTCGACACGCAGGTGGTGGAGTTCGCGTCGCGCCTGCCGGGGCACCTCCTGCACCGTGCCCGGGGGAAGGTCCTCCTGCGGCGCGCGCTCCGAGGCCTCCTGCCCTTCTCGATCCTGCACCGCACCAAGCGCGGCTTCGGCCTGCCGCTCGACCGCTGGATGCGCCGCGACCTCAAGGACTTCCTGCGCGACCTGCTGCTCGACAAGCGCGCGCGGGAGCGAGGGCTCTTCGACCCCCGAAGGGTCGAGTCGACCCTCGACGGCCTCTTCGCGGGCAGCGGCGACACCTACGCGGTGTGGGCGCTGATGATGCTGGAACTCTGGTTCCGCGAGTACATCGACGGGCCGAAGGCGCGGGCCGCGGCGTGAGCGCGCTCCGCGTGTCGGCCTTCACCGCCGGGGCGCAGGTGCCCTCGACGCGGATCCGCGTGCGGCAGTACCGCGAGGCCCTCGCCGCGCGGGGGGTCGAGCTCAGCGAGCACCCCGCGGTGCCCAACAAGTTCTCCGGCGAGCCCTTCGCCGTCCCCCGGGTCGCGTGGGAGGCGCTGCAGCTCCTCTCCCGCGCCCCGGGCCTGATCGCCGCGCGCGACGCCGACGTGGTGTGGCTCGAGCGCGAGCTCGTCTGGAGGCGCCGCACGCTGGAGCGCTTCGCGGGCCGTCGCGAGCGCAGGGTGCTCGACGTCGACGACGCCATCTGGCTCGACGGCGACGGGCGCTTCTCCGAGGCCATCGCGGGCGAGTGCGCGGGGGTGATCGCGGGCAACGCGCACATCGCGGAGCACTACGCCCCGCACACGGCGAAGACCTGGGTCGTGCCCACCAGCGTCGACATGAGGCGCTGGCGCCGCCCGCGACCGCCGTCGCGAGACCGTTGGGTCGTGGGCTGGAGCGGCACCAGCGGGAACTTCCGCTACCTCATGGAGATCGAGGAGCCCCTGGCGCAGCTCCTGAGCGAGATCCCGGAGATGGAGCTGTCGATCGTGGCCGACCGGCCGCCGCCGTGGAAGGCGCTGCCCCGCGGGCGCCATCGATACACCCGCTGGAGCGAGGCGGGCGAGGTCGCGCTCGTGCACGCGATGCACGTCGGGCTGATGCCCCTCGCGATGGAGCCCTGGGCCCTCGGCAAGTGCGCCGCCAAGATGCTGATCTCGATGGCCGCGTCGCAGCCCGTCGTGGTCACGCCGGTGGGCGTGAACGACGAGGTGCTGAAGATGGCCGACGTGGGCTTCGGCGCGCGCACCCCCGACGAGTGGTACCGACACCTGCGGTGGCTCTACGAGCACCGCGACGAGGCCGAGGCCATGGGCGCGCGGGGCGCGGCCCTCGTGGAGGAGCGCTTCTCGCTGGAGGTCTGCGCGGCCCGACTCGCGGAGGTCTTTCACGAGGTCGCGGGTCGCTGAGGGCTCAGCCCGCGCGGCGAAACACCACCCCGCACTCGGACCACGGCAGGCCCTCAGAGGCCACGACCTCGAGTCGAGAGAACCCGAGCGCCTCGACGCGAGCGGTGAGGGCCTCGCGGGTAGGCACCTCGAAGCCCGCCCCGCGGAGCGCGCTCGCCGCGGCGGACCACGCGTCGCTGACCGCGGAGATCGGCCGCTCTCGGAGCGCCTCGATGGTCGCGTAGGGGTCTCGCCGGGCC
>JAEYZO010000785.1 GCA_023428035.1 Pseudomonadota bacterium
GGCCCACCGTCATCGCGCGCTTCGAAGAGGCCGAGCGGCTCTTCCACGCCCCGATCCACCTGCGCTACCTCGCGATCGCGTACGAGCGCGTGAGCCCGCCCCGCCTCGTCGACGCGGCCGAGACCTGGCGTCGCCTCTCGCGCGAGCAGCTCCCCGCCGACGCGCCGGAGCCCTTCCGCAACGCCGTCACCGAGGCGCAGGCCGAGCTCCCCCGCGTCGAGGCCCTCCTCGGTCGCGTGCAGATCGACACCCGCGGCGCGTCGGGGGTCTCGGTGCAGATCGACGGTCACCCCGTTCCGCCTACGGACTTCGGCGGCCGCCTCGTCGAGCCCGGCGCGCACCGCGTGACCGCGCGACGCGCCGGGGCGCGCGACATCGAGCAGCAGGTGCAGGTCACCGCGGGCAGCCGCTCCATCGTCACCCTCGACTTCAACGCGACCGCCGCGAACGCGAACGCGAACGCGAACGCGAACGCGGCCTCGACCTCGACCTCGACCTCGACCTCGACCAGCACCGAGATCGCGCCCCCTGTCGAGGCGCGCACCGTCTCGCGCTCGAGCCCGCTCCGCCCCGTGGGCATCGCGCTCGCGGCGGTGGGCGGCGCGGCGATCATCGGCGGCGTCGTGACGGGCCTCCTCGCCAACAGCGCCTTCTCAGACCTCGAGGCCGCGTGCCCGAACCAGCGCTGCAACACCCCGGAGGACCTCGCGCGCCGCGACGACGTCGACACCCTCGCGGCGATGACCAACGGGCTCATCATCGGCGGCGGCGTCCTCGCCGCGACGGGCGTGGTGCTCGCCATCATCGGCAGGCCCCGCACCGAGACCGTGCAGGTCACCGCGGGGCTACGCTCCGTGGGGCTGCGCGTGTCGTTCTGAGCGCGACTCGACCACGCACCCGCGCGCCTCGGGCGCCTTGACACCCCTGGCGGGATCTGTAGTCTCCCGCGCTCCGCGGCCGACAGGGGTCGGCAGGCGCGCATACCTACCAAGCACGAGACACATGGAACGCACCTTCACCGCCAGGCCCGCCGAGGTCGCCACGCAGCGGCAGTGGTACCTCGTCGACGCGACCAACAAGCCCCTCGGGCGCCTCGCGAGCGACATCGCCCGGGTCCTCCGCGGCAAGCACAAGCCGACCTTCACGCCCCACGTCGACACCGGCGACTTCGTCGTGGTGGTCAACTCCGCGCAGGTCGCGCTCACCGGCAACAAGGTGAACGACAAGTTCTACTACAAGCACTCGGGATACCCCGGCGGGCTGCGCAAGCGCTCCGCCGCCGAGGTGCTCCAGCGCAAGCCGGAATTCGTCCTCGAGAAGGCCGTGAAGGGCATGCTCCCCAAGGGGCCCCTCGGCCGCGCGATGCTCAGCAAGCTCAAGGTGTACGGCGGCGCCGAGCACCCCCACGAGGCGCAGCAGCCCAAGGCGCTCCCCGCCGTCTTCTGACACCTGAAGGATCCGTGATGCAGACCGACCGTCACTACGCCACTGGCAAGCGCAAGACCGCCGTCGCGCGCGTGTACCTCCGCCCCGGCACCGGGAACATCCTGGTGAACTCGCGGCCCTTCGACCAGTACTTCCCCCGTCAGGCCTCGCAGCTCCTGATCCAGCAGCCCTTCGACATCATCGAGGTGCTCGGTCAGTACGACGTGGTGGCCAACGTCGCCGGCGGCGGCCTCGCGGCGCAGGCCGACGCGGTGCGCTTCGGCATCGCCCGCGCCCTCACCGTCGCCGACGGCGAGCGCCGCACGCCCCTTAAGCGCGCGGGCCTGCTCACCCGCGACGCGCGCAAGAAGGAGCGCAAGAAGTACGGCCAGCCCGGCGCCCGCAAGCGCTTCCAGTACTCGAAGCGCTGAGCGGCGCGCTCGCGCCTCCCTCTCCCCCCGTCTCTCTCCTCCCGCAACACCGAAGGCGACACCGCCATGCAGACCGACCGCATCCGCGTCGCGGTGGTCGGCGCCACGGGTTACACCGGCGCCGAGCTCCTGCGCCTGCTCCTCTCGCACCCGCGCGCCGAGGTCACCGCCCTCTACGCCCGCGAGAAGCTCACGCCGCGCGTGTCGTCGGTGATCCCCTCGCTCGCGGGCCTGTGTGAGCTCCCCGTCGAGCCCTTCGACCCTGACGACCTCGCGCGGCGCGCCGACGTGGCCTTCGCCGCTCTCCCCCACGGAGCCTCGGTCGCGTGCGTGTCGGCCCTGCGCTCCCGGGGGGTGAAGGTGCTCGACCTCTCCGCCGACTTCCGCCTGCGCGACGCCGCGGAGTACGCGCGCTGGTACGGCGCCGAGCACGCCGCGCCGGCGCTCCTCGACGAGGCGGTGTACGGCCTGCCGGAGCTCCACCGTGAGCTCTTGCGCGGCGCCCCCCTCGTCGCGGTGCCGGGCTGCTACCCCACCGCGAGCGCCCTCCCCCTCCTGCCCGTGCTCTCCGCCGGCGGTGCCGTCGACGCGTCGCGGGTGATCGTGCACGCGCTCTCGGGCGTGTCGGGCGCGGGGCGCGGCCCGGGGCCGGCGTACCACTTCCCCGAGGCCGCCGAGGGGGCGCGCTGCTACAAGGTCGCGGGGGCGCACCGGCACACGCCGGAGATCGAGCAGACCCTCTCCCTCGCCGCGGGGGTGAGGGTGACGGTGAGCTTCTCGCCCACCCTCGCGCCGATGACCCGGGGCATCCTCGCGACGAGCTACGCGCCCTTGACGGGCGACGTCGACGTCGTGTCTCTGGTCGAGCGCGCGAGGGCGTACTTCGAGGGCTCGCCCTCGGTGGCGGTGCTCGACCCCGGGCAGATGCCCGACACGCTCTGGGTGCGAGGGAGCAACCGCGCGCACGTTGGCTACGCGGTAGACCGGCGGGCGGGCCTGCTGGTGGCGATGTGCGCCATCGACAACCTGGTGAAGGGCGCGTCGGGGCAGGCGGTGCAGTGCATGAACCTCGTCGCGGGGATCGACGAGGGAGAGGGCCTGCGCGGCGCGGCGATGTTCCCGTAGGGACGAAGCGGAACTATCCTCGCGCGGCCATGCCCATCGACATCGAGATCCTCGAGGACCGCGCGGCCACCACTCCGAGCGACAAGGGCTTCCTCAAGGTGCGGCGCCTGCGCCTGCGCTCGCGCTACGAAGACGGCAGCGTGAGCGACCCGTTCCCCTACGACTGCGTCGACCGCGCGGCCCTCGACGCCGTGGCGGTGCTCCTGTGGTCGAAGAACGACGGCGCGCCGGGGGACCCTTGGGTGTGCTTGCGCACGGCGCTCCGCCCGCCGCTGGTGCTGCGGCGAGAGAGAGAGCTCCCCGTGCCCGACCCGCGGCCCGAGCTCGAGCTCTGGGAGCTCCCGGCGGGGCTGATCGAAGAGGGCGAGCGCGGCGAGGAGGGCGTGCGCGCCTGCGCGCGGAGGGAGACCGAGGAGGAGACGGGCTACGACCTCCCGCTGGAGTCCTTCGCGCTCATGGGGCCGGCGGTGTACCCCTCGCCGGGGATGTGCGCGGAGAAGGTCCACGTGGTGCGGGCCGAGGTGCCCGACCGCGACGCGAGGCCCGACGCCCGGGGCGACGGGGTGCTCGAGCAGGGCGCGCGGGTAGAGTGGGTGACGCTCTCCGACGCGCTCGCGCGCTGCGACGCGGGCGAGGTCGAAGACGCCAAGACCGAGGTCGCGCTGCGACGCTTCAGCGCGGGCCTGCTGAGGTGACCACGCTGCGGCGGGTGCTCGTGGTCGCCAAGCGGAGCACCTACGACCTCTACGTGCGCGAGCACGGGCTGCCGAGGGTGCGCGCGCTCCTCGCCCGCAAGGACATCACCGTCGCTCGCCTGCGCCGCGCCGACGAGCACCACCGACGCACCCTCGAAGAGACCCACGCGGCGCTCGAGGCCGTGGGCGCGAAGGTCAGCGTGCGCGCCCGCGACCGGGTGGGAGACACCGAGGGCTTCGACCTGGTGGTGAGCGTGGGCGGCGACGGCACGCTCCTGTGGGTGAGCCACTTCGTCGGCGCGAGGGTGCCCCTCCTCGGGGTGAACTCCGCGCCGCAAGACTCCGTGGGGTTCCTTTGTGGGGCCGCGATGGGCGGGGTGCGGGCGCACCTCGAGGCGGTGGTCGACGGCGAGGTGCCCCGGCTGCGCGTCGCGAGGATGAAGGTCACCGTCGACGGCGAGGTCGTGCACGCGCGGGTGCTCAACGACGCGCTGTTCTGTCACCCGCAGCCCGCGAACACCTCGCGCTACCTCATCGACCTCGACGAGCGGCTCGAGGAGCAGAAGTCGTCGGGGGTCTGGATCTCCACCGCCGCGGGGTCCACCGCGGCGATCCGCTCGGCGGGGGGGCGGCGCCTCCCCCTGGGCTCTCGGATGCTCCAGTTCGTGGTGCGCGAGCCGTACCGCGCCGAGGGAGCTCCGTACGCGATGGAGCGCGGGCTGGTGAAGCCCGGCCAGCCCTTCGAGATCTTGAACAAGATGCGCCAGGCGCGGCTCTACATCGACGGCCCCCGGGTGACCTCGACCGTGGAGATCGGCCAGCGGGTGGGCTTCGCCTTGAGCGACGAGCCCCTGTCGCTCTACGGCGTCTCGCCCCGCGCGAGGATGCCCGGCGCGCGGCGGGACGCGGGGTCGATCCCCCCGGGCGCGCCCGCCGAGCCTGAGCCCGCGTAGCTACATCATCCCACCTGCACGCACCAGGAGAGAGACGGCGCGCACTGTCCGCGGCGCGAGGCGCTCTGGTATCGTGCGGGCGATGACGTCCTTTCGAAGTGCTCTGGCGCTGTTGCTTGTCTCGGTGCTCACGGCGTGCGCGATCGAGAACCCATCGGCCATCTCGCGACCCGACGGAGGGCCCTGCGGCGAGGGCGGCCAGCCCTGCTGTTACGCCCCGGGAGCGGGCGCGAGCGCGACGCCCACGGTGTGCACCGCGTCGAACGCGACCTGCATCGCGGGGACGTGCGTGGCCTGCGGCGGGCCGACCTCGACGCTCTGTGGCACGGGTGACAGCCGCACCTGCGTCGACCTGAACACCAACGCGAACTGCGGCGCGTGTGGCAACGCCTGCGCCCCGGGCACGCAGTGCGAGGCCGTGACCGCCGCGGGCGACGCGGGCGTCTCGGGCGGGATGGACGCGGGCCGCTCGGACGCGGGGACGATGCAGGACGCCGGGCCCAACGGCCCTGGCTTCGTGTGCCGTACCGTGTGCGTGGGCGGGCTCACCCGCTGCGGAGACCTCTGCCGCGACCTCGCCACCGACACGACCAACTGCGGCCGCTGCGGCAACGCGTGCAACTTCGCCAACGGCGTGCCGACGTGCGCGAGGGGCGCCTGCGGGCTCGCGGCCTGCGTCGCGAACTTCGGCAACTGCGACATGATGGACGCCAACGGCTGCGAGACCGACCTGCGCGCCGCTGTGATGCACTGCGGCGCCTGCGGCAACGCGTGCAACCTCCCCAACGCGACGCCCGTGTGCACGGCCGGCGCGTGCCGGGTGGGGAGCTGCAACCCGGGCTTCGCCGACTGCGACGGCAACCCCGCCAACGGCTGCGAGGTCGACACCCGGGTGAACGTCGGCAACTGCGGCGCGTGCGGGAACATGTGCCCGCCGCCTCCGGTCGGCGGCACGGCGGTGTGCACCGGCGGGATGTGCACCGTGGGCCTGATGTGCCCCGCGGGCCGCGGCGACTGCAACGCGATGAGCGGCGACGGCTGCGAGACCGTGCTCAACACGGTCACCAACTGCGGCGCCTGCGGAACGACCTGCACCGTGATGAACGGCACCCCCGCGTGCACCGCGGGCGCCTGCGCCGTGGGCGCGTGCAACTCCGGCTTCGCCAACTGCGACGGGATGTACGCCAACGGCTGCGAGGTGAACACCAACATCAACGCGCAGAACTGCGGCGCGTGCAACCGCCTCTGCACGCTGCCGAACGTCACGACGCAGACCTGCGCGGGCGCGACGTGCGTCGTGTCGGGGCCGAGCGCGTGCAACTCCGGCTTCGCCAACTGCGACGGGATGCACCCCAACGGCTGCGAGGTGAACCTCCAGACCGACAGCAGCAATTGCGGCGCGTGCAACAACCTCTGCCCCGCGGGCCAGCGATGCCAGGCGGGCGTCTGCACGACCACCTGCGCGACGGGGCTCACCAACTGCACGAACGTCTGCCGCGACCTCCAGAGCGACAACAACAACTGCGGGATGTGCGGCCGCGTCTGCCCCGCGGGTCAGAGCTGCAACGCCGGGGTCTGCGCCTGCCCGATGGGGCAGGACTACTGCCCGGCCATCCCAGCCTGCGTGAACTTCCAGAACGACAACAACAACTGCGGGATGTGCGGCCGCGTCTGCCCCGCTGGGCAGCGTTGCGGCGGGGGCGCCTGCTCGACCTCTTGCCCGTCGACGCAGACGAACTGCAGCGGCACCTGCCGCGACACCCGCAACGACCCCCTCGCGTGCGGAAGCTGCGCGACGACGTGCTCCTTCACCCAGGGCGTGGCGGGCTGCAACAACAGCGCGTGCACCCTGCTCGCGTGCAACTCGGGCCGCGGCAACTGCGACGGCAACAACACCAACGGCTGCGAGACCGACACCAACACCAGCGCCGCCAACTGCGGCGTCTGCGGCAACGGCTGCCAGTTCGCCAACGCCACCGCGTCGTGCGCCATGGGCCGCTGCGTGATGGGCACCTGCAACACGGGCTTCCGCGACTGCAACAACAACCCCATCGACGGCTGCGAGACCAACATCGCGAGCGGCGACGTGAACAACTGCGGCGGCTGCGGCACCGCCTGCGGCACCCCCCCCGTGGGCGCGACCTACTCCTGCACCGGGAGCATGTGCCGACTGTCGATGCTCACCTGCCCCGCCGACCGACGCAACTGCGACGGCAACGACACCAACGGCTGCGAGACCTTCCAGCTCACCGACCCGCTCAACTGCGGCGCCTGCGGCACCGTCTGCTCGCAGACCGGCGGCACCCGGAGCTGCGTGGGCGGCACCTGCCGCATCGCCTGCAACGCCGGCCTGGGCGACTGCGACGGCTCGGTCACCAACGGCTGCGAGACGAACCTCAACACCAGCGCGACCAACTGTGGCCTCTGCGGCCGGGCGTGCTCCCTCGCCAACGCCACCGCGGGCTGCGCCGCGGGCGCCTGCACCGTCGCGAGCTGCAACTCCGGCTTCGCCAACTGCAACGGCACCGCGGGCGACGGCTGCGAGGTCAACACCCAGTCCGACAGCAACAACTGCGGCGCCTGCGGCAACGTCTGCCCCGGCGGTCAGCGCTGCTCGGCGGGAACCTGCGTGTCGACCTGCCCCGACGGCCAGAACATCTGTGGGTCGAGCTGCGTGACCACCGCGACCGACCCCGACCACTGCGGCGGCTGCTCGATGGTGTGCTCGAACAACAACGTCGCCGCGCGCACCTGCACCGCGAGCGCGTGCTCTGGCGCGTGCTCGACGGGCTTCGCCGACTGCAACTCGAACCTCCGCACCGACGGCTGCGAGGTGAACACCAACACCAACGCCACTCACTGCGGCGGCTGCGGGATGGCCTGCTCGTCGAGCAACGTGACTCCGGCATGCTCAGGTGGCGTGTGCAACGGCGCCTGCGCGGCCGGCTTCGCCGACTGCAACGCCAACAAGCGCACCGACGGCTGCGAGGTCGACACCCGCGTCAGCCTCAGCAACTGCGGCGGCTGCGGCAACGCCTGCCCGGCGCGCGCCAACGCCACCGCGACCTGCGCGGCGAGCGCCTGCGGCTTCACCTGCAGCACGGGCTTCGGCGACTGCAACGGCACCGCGGGCGACGGCTGCGAGGCCGCGCTGAACACCGTCACCAACTGCGGCGCGTGCGGCGTGGTGTGCCCCTCGCGGCCGAACTCCACGCCGCTCTGCGCGGGCGCGCCCCTGAGCTGCGGCTACACCTGCAGCGCGGGCTTCGCGGACTGCAACCTGACGATGCCCGACGGCTGCGAGGTCCCCCTCGCCACCACGGGCGCCCACTGCGGCGCCTGCGGCGCGGCGTGCCCGTCCGGGTCGATGAACGCCGACGGCGGCTGCGCGATGAGCCGCTGCACCTGCGACGCGGGCTTCGGCGACTGCAACAGCAGCCGCACCGACGGCTGCGAGACCCCGCTCAACACCGCGACCAACTGCGGCGGCTGCGGCGTGACCTGCGCCGGCGACTGCTCCACCGGCACCTGCGTGCCCTAGTCGCGCCGCGAACCCTCCCGGCGCGCGACGCCGCGCTACCCTCTCCTCCCCCGCCATGCCCGCTCCACCCTGGTCCCGCGCGAAGGGGGTCGACGCCGCGCTCCGTCAGTGGCGCGACGACCCCTCGCTCCGTGACGGAACCGTCCTCGACCGCGCGCTCCCCCCGCGCTTCGGCCTGCCCGAGCCCATCCCCGACGCGCTCCCGCGACGCGTCGCCGACGGGCTCCGCGCCCGCGGCGTCACCGCCCTCTGGAAGCACCAGTCCGACGCCCTCACCCACGCCCTCGCGGGTGAAGGCTTCGTCGTCGCCACGCCCACCGCGTCGGGCAAGTCCCTCTGCTTTCACCTCCCGGTGATCGAGCGCCTCGCGGCCGACCCCGAGTCTCGCGCGCTCTACCTCCTCCCGACCAAGGCCCTCGCGCGCGACCAGGAGCGCTCCCTCGTCGAGCTCCTCCGCGCCGCCGGGATGCCGCCGTCGGTCGCCGTGTACGACGGCGACACCGCGCCCGACGCGCGCCGCGCCGCCCGCGACAAGGCCCGGGTCATCATCACCAACCCCGACATGCTCCACGCGGCGCTGCTCCCGCACCACGCCACCTGGTCGCGCTTCCTGAGCTCGCTGCGCTTCGTCGTCGTCGACGAGCTCCACGCCTACGGGGGCGTCTTCGGCGCGCACCTCGCGAACGTGCTCCGTCGACTCACCCGCGTCGCGCGCTTTCACGGCGCGAGCCCGCGCTTCCTCTGCGGCAGCGCCACCATCGCGAACCCCGCCGAGCACGCCGCGCGCGTCACGGGCGCTCCCCTCGCCCTCGTCGACCGCGCGGGCGCCCCGTCGGGTCCGCGCACGGTGATGGTCTACAACCCGCCGCTGGTGAACACCGCCCTGGGGCTCCGCGCGAGCCACACCCGCGCCGCGGTGCGCTTCGCCGCCGACCTCGTGCGCGCGCGAGTCCCCACCATCGTGTTCGGCGGGAGCCGCAGCGCCGTCGAGACGATGCTGCGCTACCTGCGAGACGCGCTGGTGCCCGAGGGCGTCCCCGAGGAGGCCCTCGCGGCGTACCGGGGCGGGTACCTCCCGGAGCTGCGACGTCGCATCGAGAGAGGATTGCGAGACGGCGCGCTGCGCTGCGTGGTGGCGACCAGCGCGCTGGAGCTCGGCGTCGACATCGGCGACCTGGACGCCGTCGTGTGCGCGGGCTGGCCGGGCTCCCTCGCGGCGCTGTGGCAGCGCTTCGGC
>JAEYZO010000814.1 GCA_023428035.1 Pseudomonadota bacterium
CGTCGGGCAACCCCGAGCACTGCGGCGCCGAGCAGCCCTGGCCCGCGCTCGACCTCGGCGCCGACGGCGGCGTGCGGTGGACCGTGCTCGCCCTGCGCGGCGTGACCCGAGGCGCGGCGCCGTCGACGGAGCCCGCGACCATCGACCAGCGGCGCTGCCGCTACGACCCCCACGTGCTCGCGGTCTCGGTGGGCGCTGAGCTGCGCTTCACCAACAGCGACCCGGGGCTCCTGCACAACGTGCACGCGTATTACGGCTACGACGGCGACGACAACTGGTTCAACGCCGCGTCGCCGCACGGGCTCACGATCACCCGCAGGGCGCAGCGGGTCGGCGTCGCGAGGCTCATCTGCGACGCGGGGCACACGTGGATGGCGGCCTACGTCCACACCTTCGCGCACCCGTACTTCGCGGTGACCGACGCCGAGGGGCGCTACGCCATCGAGCGGGTGCCGCCCGGGCGCTACGCGCTCACCCTCTGGCACGAGGGCTGGAACGAGCTGCGCCGCGAGCAGGGCCGCCCCGCGTACGGCCCCGCGGTCGAGGCCGACACGGCCGTGACCGTGTCAGAGGGCGGGGCGGTGACCGTCGACTGGTCTCTCTCACCCGCGGGCGCGTCGCCGCGTCAGTGAGCGGCGCGGAGCATCCCGCGCAGGAGCTGGTAGCCGACGCGTAGCTGCAGGTCGCGCAGGTCGCTGCCGGGCACGGGCGGGGGCGCGCTGTCTCCGCCCTCGAGGTTGGGCAGGTGGCGCTCGAGGTCGCGCTCGCGCTCGGGCGCGTCGGCGCTGCCCTCGGCGGGCTCGGCGGGCAGCTCGACCTGCTGCACGACGATGTCGGGGGCGATGCCCCGGGCCTGGATGCTCCGCCCCGAGGGGGTGAAGTACCGCGCGATGGTGAGCTTGAGCGCGCCTCCGTCGGGGAGGTCGATCACGGTCTGCACCGAGCCCTTGCCGAAGGTGCGCGTGCCCACGACCGTCGCGCGGTGGTGGTCTTGCAGCGCGCCCGCGAGGATCTCGGCCGCGCTGGCGGTGTACTCATTCACGATCACCACCATGGGCACCTCGGGGCGGGTGCCCGAGGCCCTCGCGCGGGCTTCGTCCTGCGCGCGGCCGTCGCGCCCGCGGGTCGTGACGATCACCCCCTCGCGCAGGAAGAGGTCGGCCACGTACACCGCCTCGTCCAACAGCCCGCCGGGGTCGTTGCGCAGGTCGAGCACGATCCCCCGCACGCGGCCTCCGGCCTCGCGGTCGAGGCGGTCGAGGGCGCGCTGCATCTCCTCGCTGGAGCGCTCCTGAAAGCTCTTGAGGTTCACGTACCCGACGCCCTCGGGCAGCAGCCTCGCCTCGACGCTCTCGACCCGCACCACCTCGCGCACGAGCTCGAGCCGCAGCGGCTCGCGCTGCCCGCGACGTCGCACCTCGACGCGCACCCGCGTGCCGGGCGCGCCGCGCATCCGCCGCACCGCCGCGTCGACGTCCATACCGCGCGCGTCGTGGCCCTCGATGGAGGTGATCTCGTCGCCCGCGCGCACGCCCGCCCTCGCCGCGGGGCTGCCAGGGATGGGCGCGATCACCGTGAGCCACTCGCCCCGCGCGTCGATCTCGACCCCCACGCCGCCGAACTGCCCCGTCGTGTCGCTCTCCAACAGCGAGTACTCCTCGGGGTTGAGGTACGCGCTGTGCGGGTCGAGGGTGTCGACCATCCCCCGGATCGCGCCGTCGATCAGCCGGTCCTGGTCGACCGTGTCGACGTAGCTGTTCTCGACGTGGGCCATCACCTGCGCGAGCACGCCGAGACGTCGGTAGGGCGAGCGCCGCTGGGGCACTGCGGTGGCCGCGCGGTCGACCGCGACGCCCGCGCCGAAGGCCGCGCAGAGGGCCGCCGTGGTCGCCAGCGAGCGCAGCGTGACCCGTCGTCGCGGGGCCTTCATCGCGGGGGACTCTAGTACACGTCCTGACGCGCGGTCGCGGTCACTTGACGTCAGGGTGAGGTTTGAGAGACTCCGCCGCCGATTTTCCCGTCACCGTCTCTTCTCAGTGAGGCTATCCAAACGCCTCGGAGGGTTTCATGAAGCGCCTGACTTGTCTCGGGCTGGTGCTCGCCGGCGGCCTCGCCGTCGGCTGTGGCACCGACCCCACCAGCAACCCCACCACCGACGCCGGCACCGACACGGGCTCCAACCCGATGGACACGGGCCCGCAGACCGACACGGGCCCGCAGACCGACACGCCCCGCACCGACGGCGGCGCTAGCACGATGTGCGGCACCCTCCCGGTGACCAACCTCAACATGACCGGCATGCGCATGGGCGACACCACCCGCGTCACCGGCGACACCACCGAGGCGTGGAACACCCAGAACCCCGGCGGCATGGTGCGCACCAGCTCGCCCATCAACCCCCCGTCGGGCAACTCCACCTGCGTGCGCAGCCGCGGCCAGGTCGTGTACGCCTACACCACGGGCGCGATGCCCGCGGCGCTGCGCATCTCGACCACCAACGACGGCACCCCGCGCAGCTTCGACACCGTGCTCTGGGTGACCTCGGGCTGCCGCACCACCCTCACCTCGGCGGCCTGCAACGACGACGACCCCGCCTTCGCGGCCTCCGCCGACCGCCGCGTCTCGTCGGCGGTCATCACCGAGGTGCTCGCGGCCAACACCACCATCTACATCGTGCTCGGCGGCTTCTACCCGCCCTCCACCGGCGGCGTCACCGTCGACCGCGGCCGCTTCGAGCTCACCGTGCAGGAGCTCCCCCCCGTCGCCATGGGCGGCGCGTGCCGCGTCGACGGCCAGTCGATGCGCTGCGACGCCAACCTCGACTGCGTGGGCTCTGACCCCGGCGCCGACATGGGCACCTGCCGCGCGCGCGGCTCCGTGCCGGGCTCGCGCTGCCGCACCTTCGCGCCCGAGTGCGACTCGGGCCTCGCGTGCTCCACGGGCGGCTTCTGCCAGCGCACCGTGCCCGCGGGCATGCCCTGCGACGCCTTCAACTCCTGTGAGACGGGCTCGACCTGCATCGGCGG
>JAEYZO010000839.1 GCA_023428035.1 Pseudomonadota bacterium
GCGCTGGTGCTGCGCGAGGCCCCGGCGCGAGGCGCGCGCTTCACGGTGGCCGCGCTCGAGTGCCCGTGACCTCACTGCTCGGGAGCAATCCGCGGCGAAGTCGTCTATCGTGCGCGGCATGAATCGCTCTCGGTGGTGGGCGCTCCTGGCGCTGATGCTGCTGACGCTCCTCGCGGCGCCGTTCCAGCTGATGGCGCAGCACACCGGGGGGAGCTTCGGCGGCTCGCGGTGGGGCTCCGGCTCGTCTCGCTCCTCGAGCTCTCGCTCGGGCTCGTCGTGGTCGCGCGGCTCGTCCTCGCGGTCCACGTCGTCCTGGGGCACCTCCTCGCGCTCCGGCGGGTACTACGGCGGCGGCGGCGGCGGCGGGAGCTACGGGTCGTACAGCGGCGGCGGGGGCTCCTTCGGCGGGCTCTGCGTCTGCGTCATCGTGCTGATCATCATCGCCGCGGTGGTGATCGTCTCCCGCAAGAAGGGCGGCGGCTCCTACGCGCAGTTCGGCGGCCCCCCGCCGGGGCCGATGGGCCCCGCGGGCGGCTACGGCGGCTACGGCGCGCCGAGCTTCGACACCTTCTCCCTGGGCGCGCTGGCCATCGCCTTCGACGCGACGGCGCGCGCGCAGATCCAGGCCGAGCTCGACCGCATCGCGCAGCAGATGTCGTCGGGGGGCGGGCTCGACGCCGCCGCGCGGGCCACGGGAGAGGTGCTCGCGCGCTTCCTCCCGGCGGCGTACTTCGTCCACCACGCGGTGAGCGAGGGGCTGACGATGCAGGCCACCCAGTCTCAGTTCGAGCAGGCGGTGAACACCGAGCGCGGCCGCTTCATGATCGAGACGGTGCGCGGCGAGCAGGGCGGCGTGCGCCGCATCGACGGCCCGAAGGTCAACGCCCGCGTCGAGGAGGGCGGCGGCTTCGTCGCGGTGACCCTCCTCGTGGCGAGGCGCGGGAGCATGGCAGGCTTCGTGAGCGTGCACGACCGCGCGTCGCTCCAGCAGGCGCTCTACGCCCTGCTCTCCGGCGGCGCCGACATGCAGGCCATGGAGGTCGTCTGGGTACCGTCGGACCCCAACGACGTGATGTCGTCGGCGGAGATGGCCGTGGTGTTCCCGACCTTCAGGCCCCTGGCCCCCGACGCCCAGGTGGGCCGCCGCGCGTGCGCCCACTGCAAGAGCGTCTACGCGGCGGAGCTCGGCCGCTGCCCCAGCTGCGGCGCCCCCGCGGCCTGAGAAGGTCGACAGAGACCTGCTGCGCCCCCCGATGCAGCGGTCGGTCGCGCTCGAAATACCTCGCGTATGTCTCGCGCGACCTCCCTCGCCTCGGGGTGCTCGCGACGGTCTCTGCTGACCTTCTGACCTCCCCCTCCCCGCTCAGTCCCTGAAGTTCACGAACTGCACCTCGAAGGGCAGCTCCTCGGCCTTCAAGACCTTCATCACGGCCTGCAGGTCGTCCTTGTTCTTCCCCGTGACCCGCACGGTGTCTTCGTGGATGGCGGCCTGCACCTTGAGCTTCGTGCCCTTGATGAGGTCGATCACCTTGCGCGCGTTGTCCCGGTCGATGCCCTCCTTGATCTTCACCACCTGACGCACGGTGCCCTTCGCCGCGGGCTGCACCGCCTGCGCGTCGAGGTGCTTCAGCGACACGCCCCGCCGCACCAGCTTGCCCTGCAAGACGTCGTAGGCCGCCTCGAGCCTGCCCTCGGCGTTCGAGGTCATCACCAGCCCCTCGGCGCTCCGCTCGACGCTCGTGCCCGTGTCGCGGAAATCGAATCGCGTCCCGATCTCCTTCTGCGTCTGGAGCAGCGCGTTGTCGACCTCGGCCTGGTTCACCTTCGAGACCACATCAAACGACGGCATCGTTCCCCTCTCAGTTCATCCCCGAGGGCGCGTCGGCACCCTCGGCCAGCACCGCCGCGAGCGCCGTGGTCGCCCGCGCCACCCTCGCCTCGGCCCCCTCGGCGCGCAGCACCGACAGCCGCGCCGCGCCGTCCTCCACGAAGCGGTCGACGAGCCTCAGCGCGAGCCGCGACGAGGGCATCTCCATCGGCGCGACGAAATCCCACTGCGGGGCCCTCGCCTTCGCCGCGCGGATCACCTGCGTCGCCACGCTCAACAGCGCCGCCCGCACCGCGGGGCGCACCTCGGCGGGCTCGGGCTCGGGCAGCGGCGTCGCCCGCGCGCGGCGGTACGGCCCCACGAAGGGGAGCTCCTCCAGCGACGCCCTCACCTGCCCCTCGACCAGGATGTTGAACCTCCCGTCGGCGAGGGCCTGGTGCGCGCTGATCCTCCCCACGGTGGCGACCGACGAGATCCGCGGGAGCTCGGCGTCGAAGTCTCCCACCACGCAGGCCACCGCGATGAAGCCGCGCCCCGCGAGCGCGTCGCGCACCATCGCCCGGTAGCGCGGCTCGAAGATGTGCAGCGGCAGCCTCTGCTCAGGCAGGAGCACCAGCCCCGGCAGCGGGAACACCGGCACCGACTCCAGCGCCTCGCGCGCCGCCCCCGGGTCCATCGGTACGCTCACGGCCCCGCGCCCTCGGCCCGCGACGTAGCGGCGATGAACTCCGCCCGCGCCACCGGGTCGTCGGCCCACAGCCCCGCGAAGGACTGCGTCACCACCCGCGCCGCGCGCTGCGCCTCGCCCCGCGTCGAGAGGCACGCGTGCCTCGCGTCGAGCACCGCCCCCGCGGCCCGCGCGCCGAGCTGCGTCACCAGCGCGTCGGCCACCCGCTGACCCAGGGTCTCTTGCAGCACCAGCCGGTGCGAGAGCGCGTCGACGAGCTGCGAGAGCACCCCGAGGCCCACGATGCGCCCGCCCGGGAGGTAGCCCACGTGCGCCCGCCCCTGCACGGGCATGAGGTGATGCGGGCACACGCTCACGTAGTCGAGGTCGAGCACCGTCACCATGCCCCGCTCTCCCGAGGCGAGGGCGTCAGCGAGGAGCGCCTCGGGCTCGGTGCCGTACCCGTCGACGAGCTCGTCGGCCCACGCCCGGGCCACGCGCTCGGGGGTGCCCGCGAGCTCGGGGTCGACGTCGCGGTCGATCCCCAGCGCCGTGAGGAAATCACCGATGGCCTTGGCGGCGGCGTCGATGGAGGCGGCCATGAGCGAACCCTTCGATGCCCGAAATCACACCCGACGCGCAACCTCCCTCGACCCGCCCCCGAAGAGGGCGCCCGCGTCGGGTCACCTTGCCCGGGGATGGTCCCCGGGCCTAGCGTGCCCCGTCGCCCCAGAGGTTCCGTG
>JAEYZO010000840.1 GCA_023428035.1 Pseudomonadota bacterium
GCGGGTTGGGGGCGAAGAAGAAGTGCCACACGTCGGCGCGGGGGCCGGCGACGAGGCGCGCGAGCACGCGGGCGTTCGCGAGGCGCGAGGGGGCGTAGCGGCCCGCGGCGGCGTAGAGGGGCTCCGAGGTCACGCCCGCGAGGGGGGCGCCGCGGGGGACCATGACGCGCGGGGTCCAGCGCTCGCAGCCGCGGGCGATGTCGCGGACGAGGTTCTTGTTGCTGTCGGTCCACGGTGGGGCGACGGGCTTGGAGACGAGGAGCGCCGAGGGCATACGGGGGAGAGGGCGTTATCGCAGTCGGGGCGCGGCGGCTACTGCCGCGTCGTTGACGCGCTCGGGGGGCAGTCCGTACCGTGGCGCCGGGTGGCATGACCGAGAAGGAAAAGGACCGCGCGAAGGGCGAAGCCGAGGAGCACGAGCGGGAGTCGATCCTGGAGCGCCTCGTGAAGCGCGGGATCGAGTCGGGCATCGGCGCGATCTCGCGCAGCGAAGACACCGTGCGGGGGCTCGTCGAGGGGATGAAGCTCCCCAAGGAGGTCGCGACGGCCCTGCTCGACCAGGTCGACGAGACCAAGCGCGGGCTCTACACCGTCGTCGCCAACGAGATCAGGGACTTCCTCCGGAGCACCAATTTCGCCTCCGACGTGAAGAAGATCCTCACGGGCCTCGCCTTCGAGGTGAAGATGGAGGTCCGCTTCAAGAGCACCGACGAGGACGGCGACAAGGTCCGCCCCGACGTGAGCGCCAGGGCCTCGGTGAAGCCCCAGCAGCGCAAGTCCCGCGTGCCCCCGCCGCCGCCCCCCCGAGACGACGACGAGGCCAGCGATGCCGACGACCCGCTGGAGAGGTAGCGCTCAGTCCACGACGCGGAGCTCGCCCGCCTCGACCCGCGTCGAGAGCAGCCCGAAGCTCACCTTCACGCCGCGCGCGTCGAGCTCGGTCACCACGCCGACCTTCCCCGCGAAGGGGCCCGACCGGACGCTCACCTTCGCGCCGAGCTCCACCGCCCCCGACGGCCGCTTCACCGGCGCCTCGGGCTGACGCTCGACGCGCCGCTCGACCCGCTTCGGAGCCTCGACCCTCTTCGGCGTCGGGGTCGGCGCGGGCGCCGGGGCCCTCGCCGCCGTCGACTGGATCACCGCCACCCGCGGTCGCTCCTGCCCCGCGAGGCGCTCGCGGGTCTCGGCCTCGGCGGCCTCGCGGCGGCGCTCGATCTCGGCCTCGTGGTCGGCCTGCCACGCCGCCTCGGCGGCGGCCAGCTCGCTCAGGCTCGCCTCGCGCTTCGCGTGGGCCTCGGCGATCGACGCCTCGATCGAGACCAGGTCGTTCGACTCGCTCCAGGCCACCAGCCGGTACACGGGCAGGAGCGCCGCGAAGGCGTCGACCAGGGCGTCAGAGACGCTCGCTCCGCCCTCCACCGCCGCGGCGCGAGGGACGGACCGAGAGACGATCCACCAGCGGTCGTCGGAGAGCGCGCCCACCGAGGCCCGCAGCGCGTCTTCGCTCACGTCTCGGGTCGAGGCGCGGGCCTCGCCCGTGACGCCCACCGTGAAGCCCTCGGGCAGCGCGTGGAGCGCGCTGAGCAGCGGCTCGGAGCGCGACGAGGTCGCCACCCGCGCGGCGAGGTTGCGCGCGTCGGCCCAGGCCTTGGCGTGCACCCGAAGCCCCACGTCGACCCCGTCGGCGTCGAGGTGCAGCGCGAGGAAGGCGTGCCGGAAGAAGGGCGTCGGGTCGGCGAGGGTCGCGCCCAGGGTGCGCCCCTGGTCGAGCAGCTCCTCGAGCCGAGCCCGCGCGTCGGCGTCGCGCCAGAGGAAGACCCACTGGTCGAGCACCTGCTTGCGGTTCCACACCGAGGGGTGCTCGTCGCTGGCGCGCAGCTCGAGGGCGGTGCCCCCCTCGCCCGCGCGCTCGACCATCGCCCTCGCGACGGTGACGGCCTTCTGCTTCGCCTCGAGGCGCGGTCGGTTGTAGGCGTTCGAGCTCGCGCGCGGCGCGCGGTAGGCGTCGAACTCATGGTCGAGAAAGCCCGTGAACACGCTGCGCCGCCTCCGGAGGGGCGCGAAGATACCCGCCGCGCCCGCGAGGTCAACGAGAGCTTCGATCGCGCCGCGATTCGGTTCTACCCTCTCGGCCCATGAGCGAGCCCCGCGTCGTGCGCGCGCCCCGAGGCGCAGCGCTCTCGTGCAAGGGGTGGCCCCAGGAGGCCGCCCTGCGGATGTTGATGAACAACCTCGACCCCGACGTGGCCGAGCGCCCGCAAGACCTGGTGGTCTACGGCGGCACCGGCCGCGCCGCGCGGAGCTGGGAGGCCTTCGACGTGATCGTCCGAGAGCTTCGCTCGCTCGGCGGCGACGAGACCCTGCTCGTTCAGTCGGGCAAGGCCGTGGGGAGGTTCCGCACGCACCCCGACGCGCCGCGGGTGCTCATCGCGAATTCCCTCCTCGTGCCGCGCTGGGCGACCTGGGAGCACTTCCGTCGTCTCGAGGCCCAGGGGCTCATCATGTTCGGGCAGATGACCGCCGGGAGCTGGATCTACATCGGCACCCAGGGGATCCTCCAGGGCACCTTCGAGACCTTCGCCGAGGCCGCGCGGCAGCACTTCGACGGCAGCTGGAGGGGCCGCTGGATCCTCACCGCGGGCCTGGGCGGCATGGGCGGCGCGCAGCCCCTCGCGGCCACGATGAACGGCGCCTCGTGCCTCGCCGTCGAGGTCGACCCTCACCGCGTCCAGCGCCGCCTCGAGACGCGCTACCTCGACCGCGCGACGAGCTCCCTCGACGAGGCCCTCCAGATGATCCGCGGGGCCTGCGAGAAGGGCGAGGCCCTCTCGGTCGGGCTCGTCGGCAACGCCGCCGAGGTCTACCCCGAGGTCGTGCGTCGTGGGGCGCTGCCCGACCTCGTCACGGAGCAGACCGCCGCGCACGACCCCCTGGTGGGCTACGTGCCCCCGGGGCTCAGCCTCGACGAGGCCGCCGCGCTGCGACAGGGCGACCCCGACGAGTACGTGCGCCGCGCGCGCGAGGGCATGGCCGCCGAGGTGCGCGCGATGCTCGAGATGCAGCGCCGCGGGGCGCGCGCGTGCGACTACGGCAACAACATCCGGGGCGAGGCGCAGACCGCGGGGGTGAGCGACGCCTTCGACGTGCCGGGCTTCGTGCCGCAGTACATCCGTCCGCAGTTCTGCACGGGGCGCGGGCCCTTCCGCTGGGCGGCGCTCTCGGGCGACCCTGCCGACATCGCGGTGACCGACCGCGCGGTGCTCGAAGCCGTACCCGACGACCCCTCGCTGCGGAGGTGGATCGAGCTGGCCTCGGAGCGCGTGGCCTTCCAGGGCTTGCCCGCGCGCATCTGCTGGCTGGGCTACGGGGAGCGCGCCCGCGTCGGCGCGGTGTTCAACGAGCTGGTGCGCTCGGGGAGGGTGAAGGCCCCCATCGTGATCGGGCGCGACCACCTCGACTGCGGCTCCGTGGCGTCGCCCTACCGCGAGACCGAGGCCATGCGAGACGGCAGCGACGCGGTCGCCGACTGGCCCATCCTCAACGCGCTCATCAACTGCGCGGCGGGCGCGACCTGGGTGAGCGTGCACCACGGCGGGGGCGTGGGGATCGGCAACAGCATCCACGCGGGGATGGTGGTGGTCGCCGACGGCACCGACGAAGCGGCGAGGCGGCTGGAGCGGGTGCTCACGAGCGACCCGGGGATGGGCGTGATCCGCCACGCCGACGCGGGCTACGAGAGCTCGATCGAGTTCGCCGAGCGGGAGGGCGTGCACGTCCCGCACAGGGCGCGGTGAGGGTCGAGGTCACGCTGTTGCTGAGGGGGGCGCGGCAGGTGCTCACCCTGGCGCGGGCGCTGCCGCCGAGCGCCGCCGAGGGGAGCTGGTCCCCCGAGGACCTCGGGCTCGTCGAAGACGGCGCGGTGGCGGTCGCGGGCGACCGGG
>JAEYZO010000848.1 GCA_023428035.1 Pseudomonadota bacterium
GCGCTGGTGCTCCGGCGCGTCGGGTCGCTGCGCTACGGGGTCTACGCCAGCCCCGCGTACCTCTCGAAGCGCCCGGTGCGCGCCGGGGACGGGCTCCGCGGTCACGCGCTCCTGTCGCCCGAGGCGCCGTCAGGCGCCGGCGCCTCCGCCGCGGTCGACGCGAGGTGGCTCGAAGCGCTCGGCGAGGGCGAGCGACCCGCGCTGGTGTGCGAGCTCTCGGTGGGCCTCCTCGCGGCCTGTCGGGCGGGGATGGGCGTGACCGTGCTCCCGCGCTACCTCGGCGACGCCGACGCGGGCCTACAGCGCTTGCCGATGCCGAGCGCCCCGAGCGAGCCCATCTGGGTCACCGTGCATCGAGACCTGAGAGACACCCCGAGGGTGCGGGCGGTGCTCGACCACATCGCGCGCTCCGTGGCCCGCGACGCCGCGACCCTCGTGGGCGACGGCTGAGCGGTCTCGTCCTCTCCCGGCGTCAGGGCCTCGCCGCGCGGTCTCGCTCCGTGAGCAGCCAGTCGACGAAGTCCCTCGTCGGGTCGAAGCCCACCACCGTCTCGGCGTCGCGCACGAAGTTCGACAGGGCGTTCACGTCGTAGACGTAGCGCCGGCCGTCGCGCGTCGAGACCAGGTACTCCACGCCGCACACGTCGAGGTCGCCCGCGGCGGCGATGCGCCGCGCGTCGTCGATGGCCTCGGGGGACTCGTCGTGGCGCTCGATGCGCAGGCCCTTCGCCGGCGCGCTCACGGCGCACATCTCGAAGGCGTCGCCCTCGATCGGCGCGGCGGGCACCGCGGGCGCAGCGCCGACCTGGCAGATGTCCGCGGGGCAGAGGTTGAAGTCCTTGCCCTCGGGGTAGATGCGCACGGAGTACAGGTGCCGCTCTCCGAGCATCTCGACGCGCACGATGTGCCCGCCCTCGGCCGGGTGGAACTCCTGCACCAGCACCTGCCCGTCGACGCCGAAGCTCGGCGCGTCGGTGAGCCACGCCTCGAGCGCGTCGCGGTCGTCGAAGCGCACGATGCCCGCGCCGCTCCCGCCGATGTTGGGCTTCACCACGATGGGATAGCCCAGCCCCTCCGCCGCGGCGCGCACGGCGTCTGCGCTGTTCGCGAAGCGGGTCTTCGGGTGGCTCACCCCGAGCCTTCGCAGGAGGAGGGTCTGCAAGACCTTCGAGGTCTCGAGCGCGTAGGCCCTCGTCCCGTTCACCACCCGGCAGCCCTGGGCCTCGAAGTGGGCGAGGGCGCTCTGGGCGAAGAAGATCGCCGAGGCGTGCTCGCGCTTCCACGCCGAGGGCGACGCGCGGTTCAGCACCAGCTCGTGGCGGCGCGGCGCGTCGGGGTCGAGGGCGAGGGAGTGGAGGCTGAGCTCCTCCCAGGCGACGCCGCGGCGGTCGAGCTCGGCGTAGAGGCGCCTCTGCCAGTCGGGGTGCTCGTTCAGGACTGCGATGGGTGCTCGGTTCATGGCGGCGACGGTCTATACACCGACGGCGCTTGTGCGGGGGCGACGCGAGGCAGCATCATCCCGGGCCATGCTGTCGGTCTTCGAGGTCTATTTCGTGCGCGGCGAGGACATCTCGGGCCTCCTCTCGAGGGAGGTCGCCGAGGAGACCAACGCCCAGGTGATGACCGCCGAGGAGGCCTACGGCGCGGGCCTGCGCGGCCTCCCGCCGCCCTCCGCCGACCGCGAGCTGCGGTACATCGCGGTGAACGCCCGCGACGCCCGCTGGATCGAGCGCGTGCTCGAAGCGTCGGAGCTGGTGACGAACTACCGCGTCCACGACCTCGGCGGGTGAGCCCGATGGGCGACCCCGCCCGACCGCTCGCGGGGCTGCGACCCACCCGCGCCGAGGTCGACCTCGCGGCGCTGCGTCACAACGCCCGCGTCGTGCTCGACCACGTGCGCCAGGGCGGGGCCTCTCCGTTGGTGTACGGGGTGGTGAAGGCCGACGCGTACGGCCACGGCGCGGTGCCCGCGGCGAGGGCGATGGAGCGCGCGGGGGTCGACGGGCTCGGCGTCGCCCTGGTCGAAGAGGGCCTGGAACTCCGGGCGGCGGGCGTCACGGCCCCGGTGCTGGTGATGTCAGGGATCTACGGCGACGGCCTCGCCGCGGCCCTCGACGCGAAGCTCACCCCGGTGGTGCATCACCCCTCGCACCTCGACGACCTCGCGGGGCTCCGAGGCCGCGAGGCGGTGGTGCACCTCAAGGTCGACACGGGGATGTCTCGCCTCGGGATCACCCCCGACGAGCTCCCCCGCGCCGTCGAGCGCCTCGCGGCGATGCCGCACGTGCGCGTCGAGGGCCTGATGACCCACCTCGCGAGCGCCGACGGCGACGACACGGAGTTCTCCCGCGAGCAGATGCGTCGCTTCGCCGACGCCGTCGAGGTCGCGCGGCGCGCGGGGCTCCGCCCGAGGCTGTTGCACGCCGCGGCGAGCGCGGGCGCCCTGCGCATGGACGACACCCGCCTCGACCTGGTGCGCGTGGGCATCGCGATGTACGGCTCGGCGCCCTTCCCGAACACCGCCGCGGGGCTGCTGCCCGCGATGCGCCTTCGCACCGAGGTGATCGCGCTGCGCGCGGTGCCCGCGGGGGCGACGGTGGGCTACTCGGGCGCGTACCGGGTGGGGCGGCCCTCGGTGATCGCGACCATCCCCATCGGCTACGCCGACGGCTTCGTGCGGAGGCTCTCGAGCGAGGCCGAGGTGCTGGTGCACGGCGCCCGCTGCCGGGTGGTGGGCAACGTGTCGATGGACCTCTCCACCGTCGACGTGACGGACCTCTCCCGCTCGCGGGGCGTGGCGATCG
This sequence comes from Pseudomonadota bacterium, assembly GCA_023428035.1. GTDB lineage: Bacteria > Myxococcota_A > Polyangia > Polyangiales > JAEYZO01. The sequence continues at coordinate 2,805 of JAEYZO010000848.1, forward strand.
GCGACGAGGTGGTGATCCTCGGGCCCCAGCGCGGGGCCGCGGGCTTCGGCTGCATCCGCGCCGAGGAGGTCGCGCAGCGCGTCGGGACGATCCCCTACGAGGTGCTGGCGGCCGTGTCGCGGCGCGTGCCGCGGGTGTACGTGAACGACGAAGGCGAGGCCGCGCGTGGCGGATGAGACCCCCGAGGGACCCTCCACCCTCCGACGCCTCACCGCCCCGGTGATCTCCGTGGTCGAGGAGGTGGGGATCATCGGCGACCTCGCGATCCGCACCTTCCTGTGGACCTTCCGGCCGCCCTTCAGGCTCCAGCTCGCGGTGACCCAGGCCGAGTTCGTGGGCGTCCAGTCGATCTTCCTCGTGGGCCTCGTGGGCACCTTCACCGGGATCGTCTTCGCGATGCAGACGATCTACGGCTTTCGCCGCTTCGGCGCCGAGAACATGGTCGGCGGCGTGGTGGGCCTCACCCTCTCGCGCGAGATGGCCCCCGTGCTCACGGCCATCATGGTGGCCGCCCGAGCGGGCTCGGGCATGGCCGCCGAGCTCGGAAATATGAGGGCCTCCGAGCAGATCGACGCCCTCGAGACCATGGCCGTGAACCCCGTGCAGTACCTCGTGGTTCCGCGCGTGCTCGCCGGGGTGGTGATGGTGCCGGTGCTGGCCCTCTTGTTCTTCATCGTGGGCCTCGGGGGCGCGTGGCTGATCGGCGTGAAGCTCCTCTCCCTCGACCCGGGGATCTTCGCCGACCGCATCAAGTCGATGATGGCCCCCGACGACCTGCGCCAGGGGCTCATCAAGGCCGTGGTCTTCGGCTACGCGGTCTCTCTCATCGCCTGCCGCCACGGCTACTTCGCGAGCGGCGGCGCCGTGGGCGTGGGCCAGGCCACCACCCGCGCGGTGGTCTGGAGCGTGGTGGGAGTGTTCGTCCTCGACACGCTCCTCACCTCGATCATGACCCCGGTGGTGTGAGCCCGATGAGCGAGCCGGCGCAGCCGCACGTGCAGATCTCGAAGCTCGTGAAGCGCTACGGCGAGCGCACGGTGCTCCACGGCGTCGACCTGAACATCGGCCGCGCCGAGACCCTGGTGGTGATCGGCGGCTCAGGCGCGGGCAAGAGCACCCTGGTGCGGCACCTGATCGCGCTGGAGCGGCCCACCTCGGGGCGGATCCTCATCGACGGCACCGACGTGGCCGCCCTCGACGACGTGGCGCTCGCCAAGGCCCGGCGCCGCTTCGGGATGGTCTTTCAGAAATACGCCCTCTTCGACTCGATGACGGTCTTCGACAACGTGGCCTTCCCCCTGCGGGAGCAGACGAAGCTGAGCGAGGCCGAGATCCGCGAGCGGGCGATGACCAAGCTCCAGGAGCTCGGCGTCGACCACGCGGCGAGGCTCACCCCCGCGCAGATCTCCGGGGGCATGGCGAAGCGCGTGGGCATCGCGCGGGCGCTGGTGATGCAGCCCGAGCTCTTGATCTACGACGAGCCCACCTCGGGCCTCGACCCGGTGACCTCGCGCACCGTCGACGACCTGATCGAGGAGATGCGCGAGCGCTTCGGGGTGACCTCGGTGGTCATCACCCACGACATGGTGAGCGCCTTCGACATCGCCGACCGCATCGCCATGCTCATCAAGGGCAGGATCGTGGCCGAGGGAGGCCCGCTGGAGGTGCTCGCGTCAGACAACGAAGACGTGCAGCGCTTCATCCGGTCGAGCGGCGTCGAGGCCTCGCGGCTGGAGCAGCGCAAGGGCCGCACCCCCGCGGAGCAGCTCGCCGCGAGGGCGCTGGAGCTCAAGCGCGCCCGCGACGACGAGGAGAGGAAGAAGCGCTGAGCGGGCGGCCCGCGTCGCGCCGCCCGATGACGGCTTGACTGGACAGGGGCGGGCGGGAGAATGCGCCCGCCCGCGGCGGGCCGCGCCGTGGCAGCGAAAGGATCGAGCGCGATGTCGAAGCCCGAGGTGTTCATCTGCAGCGCGGTGCGCACGCCCATCGGGGCGTTCCAGGGTTCGCTGGCCGAGGTGCCGGCGGTGAAGCTCGGCGCGACCGCGATCAAGGCCGCGCTCGAGAAGGCCGGCGTGGCGCCCGACCAGGTGGGCGAGGTCTACATGGGCAACGTGCTCACCGCGGGCGAGGGCCAGGCCCCGGCGCGGCAGGCGTCGTTGGGCGCGGGCATCCCCGTGGCGGTGCCGACCACCACGGTGGGCAAGGTCTGCGGCTCGGGGCTGATGGCGGTGATGCTCGGGGCGAAGAGCATCCTGCTCGGCGACGCCGAGGTGGTGGTCGCGGGCGGCATGGAGAGCATGTCGAACGTGCCCTACTACCTGCCCGGCGCGCGCGGCGGGTACCGCATGGGGAACCAGACCGCGATCGACGGGATGATCCACGACGGGCTGTGGGACCCGTACAAGAACTTCCACATGGGCGTGGCGGGGGAGCTCTGCGCGAAGGAGATGAAGTTCGACCGCGAGGCCCAGGACGCCTTCGCGAAGGAGAGCTACCGCCGCGCGCTGGCGGCGCAGGCCGAGGGCCGCTTCGCCGACGAGCTCACCCCGGTGGTGATCGAGGGCCGCAAGGGCGCCGTCACGGTGAGCGAAGACGAGGAGCCGAAGCGCGGCAACGCCGACAAGATGGCGGGGCTCCGTCCGGCCTTCGACAAGGCGGGGACGATCACCGCGGCGAACGCGAGCAAGATCAACGACGGCGCCTCGGCGCTGGTGCTCGCCTCGGGCGACGCGGTGAAGCGACTCGGGCTCACCCCCCTCGCGCGCGTCGCGGGCTACGGCTCGGCGGCGCAGGAGCCCGAGTGGTTCACCACGGCGCCGTCGAAGGCCATCGCGGCGACGCTGGCGCGCCTGAACCTCAAGGGCGACGAGGTCGACCTCTACGAGGTGAACGAGGCCTTCGCGGTGGTGGCGATGGCGGCGATGCAGGCGTCGAAGATCGACGCGGCGAAGATGAACGTGAACGGCGGCGCGGTGGCGCTCGGTCACCCCATCGGGGCGAGCGGGGCGCGCATCCTCACGACGCTGGTGCACGCGATGGCCGACCGGAAGGCGAAGCGGGGCCTCGCGACGCTGTGCATCGGCGGCGGCGAGGCCGTGGCCGTCGTCGTCGAGCGCTGAGCGTGGGTGAGGGGGAGGGCGCCGCGGCGCGCCCTCCCTTGACGCCCTCGGGTCGATGGGAGTAGCGCCCTTCGACTCATGAGCGACATCCAGGTGATCGGGGTGCTCGGCGCGGGGCAGATGGGCAGCGGAATCGCCCAGGTCGCCGCCGCGGCGGGCTACACGGTGAAGCTCGCCGACGCGACGGAGGAGCGCGCGAAGGCGGGTCGGGCGAAGATCGAGGCGGGCCTGCGCAAGCAGGTCGAGAGGGGCAAGGCGACCGCCGACGAGGTGGCGGCCACGATGGGCCGCCTCGTGGCCGTCGAGAGCGTGGGGGCCTTCCACGACGCCGACCTCGTGGTCGAGGCGGTGACCGAGCACCTCGAGACGAAGCTCACGCTCTTCGCGGGCCTCGACGCGGCGATGAAGCCGGGGGCGATCCTCGCGAGCAACACGAGCTCGATCTCGATCACGCGCCTCGCGGCGGCGACGAAGCGGCCGGAGTCGGTGGTGGGGCTGCACTTCTTCAACCCCGTGCCGGTGATGAAGCTCGTCGAGGTGATCCGCGCGCTGCAGACCAGCGAGGCCACCTACGAGGCCGCCCGGGGCGTGGTCTCGACGCTGAACAAGACCGCGGTGACCGCGAAGGACTCCCCGGGCTTCATCGTGAACCGCATCCTGATCCCGCTGTTGAACGAGGCGGTCTTCGCGCTGGAGTCGAACCTCGGCACCGTCGCCGACATCGACAACGCCGCGAAGCTCGGGCTCAACCACCCGATGGGGCCCCTGGAGCTCGCGGACTTCATCGGCCTCGACACGGTGCTCGCGATCTCCGAGGTGCTCCAGCGCGAGTTCGGCGAGGACAAGTACCGCCCCGCGGCGCTCCTGCGCAGCTACGTCGCGGCGGGCTGGCTCGGCCGCAAGTCGGGCCGGGGGTTCTACTCCTACGGGGCGAAGTGAGTTCGGCCATGACCTACGAGACGATCTCCGTCGACCGCGAGGGCGCGGTGGCCTGGGTGACGATCCAGCGACCCGAGAAGCTCAACGCGATCAACGCGCAGGTGGTGCGCGACCTCTCGGCGGCCTTCGCCGCGCTCGCGAAGGAGGGCGGGGTGCGCGCGGCGGTGCTCACGGGCTCGGGCGACCGGGCCTTCGTGGCGGGCGCCGACATCGCGCAGATGTCTACGCTCGACCCCGAGTCCGCGGCGGCCTTCGCGCGGGAGGGTCACGCCCTCGGCGCGCAGATGGCGGCGCTGCCCTTCCCGATCATCGCGGCGGTCAACGGCTTCGCGCTCGGCGGCGGGACGGAGATCGCCCTCGCGTGCGACCTGATCGTGGCGAGCGACCGCGCGCGCTTCGGGCAGCCCGAGGTGGGGCTCGGGGTGATCCCGGGCTTCGGGGGGACGCAGCGCCTCGCGCGGCGGGTGGGCGTGGGCAAGGCGCGCGAGCTCGTGTTGGTGGGGAGCCTCATCGACGCGAACGAGGCGCAGGCCATCGGGCTCGCCGACCGGGTGGTCGCCCACGAGAGGCTCCGCGACGAGGTGAAGGCCATGGCCGAGCAGATCGCGCGCAACGCGCCGCTCGCCGTCGCGCACGCCAAGAGGGTGCTGCACGCGGGGGAGAGCGTGCCCCTCGAGGTCGCTCGGGAGCTCGAGATCCAGGCCTTCGCCCTGTGCTTCGCCTCGGAGGACCAGAAGCAGGGGATGCGGACCTTCCTCGAGAACCCGAAGGCTCCCCGTACCTTTCACGGGAAGTGAATTTTTCGTTGACGCTCTCGGGGGTCGCTGGTAGACACCGGCTCCCTTCCGCGGCGGAGCGATGAGCGAAGCGGCGGGCGAGGGGTGGTAGTTAAGTCGGTTATAACGCCGGCCTGTCACGCCGGAGGCCGCGGGTTCGAGTCCCGTCCACCCCGCAGAGAGAGCCCCGCGACATCGAGAGGTGTCGCGGGGTTCGCTGCATTTGGGGGTTCAGCGGCAGGCGACGCGGGGCGTGCAGCCCTCGGGCAGCGCGGGGAGCGTCTGGGCGCAGCCGTTCATCTGCTCGAAGGAGTTGCCCTCGCTGAAGTCCGGCGTCGCCGCGCCGCGCCACCCGCGGAACACGCCGTGCCCCGAGCCACGCACGAAGCGGACGTCGTGGATGAAGTTCGCCGCCGGCGCCTGGCTGAAGATCACCGCGGCCTCGTGGCGCTCGACCTCGCTGCAGGTGAGGAGCACGCAGCCGCAGTCGTAGCCCGTGTACTCCAGGTTCACGTGCTCCAGGCGGTTCTGCGCCGAGGGCACGCCGCCGTAC
>JAEYZO010000907.1 GCA_023428035.1 Pseudomonadota bacterium
CGTCGGGAGGGCCCGCGTCGGTGGCGACGGGGCGATCAGGCGGCGCGCCGTAGACATCCTGCGCGTTGCCGCGGTCGTCGGGGGCGCCGTCGTTCGCGTCGGTGACGTCCATCGCGTCGGTCTGCGCGTCGGCGCCGTTCTGCGTACCCGTCACGGTGCTCCCGCAGGCCGTCGCGAGCGTGGCCGCGAGGGTGAGCGACGCCGCGCGCGAGAGCCTGCCCGCCCCCTTCGGGACGTTCCTCGACGGCAGCGCGGTGAAGCCCGCGCCGCAGAAGGGGCAGCGCCCGTCGTCGACGCGCACGTGACGCGCGCAGCCCGGGCACGGAGACATCGGTCTGTACATCGCTCTCGCTCCTCGGTGTCAGTCGCTCAGCCAGCCCTCGCCCGTCTCGGCGAGACGTCGCGCGCGGGCGAGCTCCTCGGCGGGCCAGTCTTCGACGATGATCTCGAAGCGGCCGTGGTCGAAGGGCTCCCCCGGGGCGGCCTCGACGCGCTCGACGCGCTCGCGCTTGCCCTCGCGCAGAAGCTCCAGGGCGCGGTGGTGGCAGAAGGGGTTGTTCCCGGGGCGGGCGAAGAAGACCTGGGTGGTCCAGTTGCAGCCCGCGCGGCAGGTGTCGTTGTAGTAGCAGTCGCGGCAGTAGCCCCAGAGGTCGTTCACCGTGCGGTCACGGGTGAAGCGAAGGGCCTTCGAGCGCTCCCAGATGTCCTTGAGCGACTCGTCACGGATGTTGCCGCCCGTGTACTGCGCCGTGGGGAGAGACGGGCAGCCCTTGATCGACCCGTCGGCCTCGATGCCCAGGGTCGAGCGCCCAGCGCCGCACGACGACATGTGCCCCCGCGGGAGCGTGCCTCGCAGGAGCGACTCGTAAGGGCCGAAGTACCCCACGTTGTTGCCCGGCCAGATGCGGACCTTGTAGCGGTTCGCGACCTCCTTGAGGCGCGCGAGCATCGGCATCACCTCGAGCATCTGGTAGGGCTCCAGCAGGAGCTCGGGCTCGTCCGCCGCGCGGCCCATGGGCACCGTGAGCTGCACCTGCCACGAGTGGATCCCGTTCTCGCAGAGCCGCTGGAACAACGGAGGCATCTCGCGGATGGAGTGACGTCCGAACTGCGAGTTGGCCGAGAAGTGAACGCCCTCGGCCTTGAGGTTGGCCATGGCCTCCATCGCGGCGGCGAAGCTGCCCTTCACCCCGCGGAGCTGGTCGTGGGTCTCCTCGAGCCCGTCGACGCTCACGCTCACGCTCTGGATGCCCGCGGCCTTGGCCTCGCGCACGCGCTCCCGGGTGAGCCCGCGGCCCCCCGTGGTCATCGTGCACTCCATCCCGTGCGCCCTCACGGCGCGGGCGATGGTGGTCCAGTCGTCGCGGAGGTAGGCCTCGCCGCCGATGAGGGTGACCTCCTTCGTCCCGAGCTCGGCCATCTGCCGCACGAGGTCGAGGCACTCGTCGGTGCTGAGCTCGTCGGGCCGCGTGCGACCCGCGCGCGAGCCGCAGTGACGGCACGCGAGGTCGCAGCGCAGGGTGATCTCCCACACCGCGTAGATGGGCCTCCAGCGCTGGTCGATGGGGCGAACCTCGTCGGCGAGGGGCAGCCGACGGAGCGCGGGCTTCGCGGTGGGCGCGATGGGGAGCGAGCGAGGGCGAGGTCCGAGGTCGTTCATGGGGTGCCTGTGCCAGGGTGTGACGGTAGGACCATCGTTCCGCGGGGGTCGAGGAACGGGCAGCAATGGGTGTACCGACGTGGGTGGGTACATTGCTGGACGTGGGTAGGTGGGTCCAGAGACGTAGGGGGATGGGTCCGGAGACGTGGTCGGGTACGTCGGGGGACGTGGTCGGGTACGTCGGGGGACGTGTTGGAGAGGGTCGGGGGGCGTGGAGTGGTGGGTGAGGCCGCGCAGGCGGTCGGGTCAGTGCGCGGGGAACACGATGTCGGCGTCGCGGCCGGCGTGCACGACCACGGTGCGCTCGATGGAGTGCTCTCCCCGCACGCAGGTCACGCGGTGGGAGCCGGCGCGGAGGGTGCGCGAGAAGATGGGCGTGGTGCCGATGGGCCGCCCGTCGATGCGCACCATGCAGCGCGGAGGCTCGGCCCCCACGCTCAAGCGCCCCGGGCGAGGACGTCGCGGCGACTGTGACGTTGGCTCTTCGACGGGCTCCGCGACATCGGCGTCAGGCTCCGCGGCGGCGCTGGCGTCGGGCTCGGTGGGCGCGAGGAGCTGCACGCTCGCGTCGGGGGTGACGATCTCGACGGGGGCGACCACCGCGGTCTGCATCGGGGGGACCACGACGTTCTGGTCGCGGTCGGGCAGCACGGTGAACTCCAGGGGCACACGCCCCTCGGCCTCGAGGCGGACGCGCACGGGGGCGTCGCCCTGGCGCAGGAGGGCCACGTCGCCCTCGAAGGGGATGCCCCCGACGGTGAGCCGCGCCCCCGCGGGGATGCCCTGGAAGGTGAGGTGAACCCTCGGCGGGGTGGCCGCGTGCCGGGGCGCCGAGGGGAGGGCCTCGGGCTGCCGCGGGGTGAGCGACCAGAAGGCGAGGGCGCCCACGAGGGTGAGCACGCCTCCGGCCGCGAAGGCCAGGGCCATCACGGGCCGGCGCGGGCGCTCGACGGGGACGGGCACCTCGGCGTTCGCGGTGTGCACCGTGAGCTCGGCCTGCTGGAGCGGGGTGAGCGCGGTGTCGGCGAAGGGCGTGGGCTGCGACGGAGACGACGCTCGCAGCGGCGGCGCGGGCACGAAGGACGGCGGCGGGAGCGAGGGCTGCCGCGCGGTGGCCACGGGCGCGGCGGGGGCCGTGGGGGCGCGCACCCGAGGGGGCGGAGGGGCGACGTCGTCCGCGGGGAAGGTGCGGATCACGGTCTCTTCGGTCTCGAGCATCGGGGCGTGGCGGCCCTGGAGCACCGCGCGGAGGGCCTCGGTGCAGGCCCGCGCGTCTTCGAAGCGCTTCTCGGGGTCGCGGTGCACGCACTGGAGGAACCACGCGTCGAAGCCCTCGGGCAGCGCGCCCGCGACGCCCTGCTCCTGGGCGCGGTGGCTCGGGGGGACGATGGGCTCGACGGCGATCTCCATGAGGAGCGCGTTGAGGTTCACGCCGTCGGGCTCCACCGAGCGCCAGTAGTGACGTCCCGTGAGGAGGTAGTAGGCGAGGAGGCCCATGGGCCACACGTCGGTGCTGCGCCGGAGCCTCGCCCCGGTGCGCGCCTGCTCGGGGGCCATGAAGAGGGGCGAGCCGATCTGCCGGGTGACCGTGACCGCGGCGACGGACCGCTCCAGGAGCTTCGAGATCCCGAAGTCGAGCACCTTCACCACGAAGGGCATCCCGCGGAGGCGCGAGCGCGCGACGAAGACGTTGCGGGGCTTGAGGTCGCGGTGGATCACCCCCGCGTCGTGGGCGGCGCCGAGGGCGTCTCCCAACTGCTCGAAGATCTCGCGGACCTCGTGCACGGGCACGTGACCCTTGCGCTGCACGAGGTCGGTGAGGTCCTCGCCCTCCAGGAACTCCATCGCCATCCACGGGATGTTGGTCTCGTCGTCGACCCCCGCGGCGATGACGTCGACGACGTGCCCCGAGTCGATCTGCGCGCCGATGCGCGCTTCGAGGGCGAACTGCTCCCGCGTGCGGGCGTCGCGCACGAGGTCGGGGTGCAGCACCTTCAGCGCCCGCTGCGCGCCCGACGAGAGCTGCTCGACGACGTAGACCGCGCCCATGCCCCCCTCGGCGAGGAGCCGCACGATGCGGTACTCGCGCGCGAACACGCTCCCCGCTTCGAGGGTCTTGAGGGCGGTGGGCACGGCGCGAAGCTACAACGACGGCGCGGGCGAGTGAAAACCGGCGGCGGGCGTCACAGGAGCCGACCCATGAGCGACCGCGGCGACAGGGCTTCGATGACGTCGAGGCGCGCGAGGAAGCGTCGATAGTCTCTGTAGCCCGGGGCGCCGGGGCCGAGGCGGAGGTGGTAGTCCGTCACCCGCGTCGCGGCGAAGCGGGCGCAGGCGAGGCGGGCCACCGCGGAGAAGCCCTCGCGCTCGGCCTCGGTCAACGGTCGGAGGGAGTCGTAGGCGGTGACGAGCGCGCGGCCCGTGGCCCAGTCGAAGTCGTCGCCGAAGGTCCACGCGAGCCAGGTGACGGCGAGGTCGTAGAGGGTCGGGCCCGTCGAGGCGCTGTCCCAGTCGAGGAGGCACAGCACGCGGTCGCCCTCCCAGCGCACGTTGTCGCGGAAGAGGTCTCCGTGGACGACCCCGCGGCGGAGCTCGGGCAGCGGGTCTGCGAGCACGGCGCGCACGCGGGAGAGGTCGTCGCGGAGCTCCGGGTGGCGCTCGGTGGGCACCCCGTCGAGGCGCGCGAGGAGGGCGGGCGCGTCGAAGCGGGAGCGTTGCTCGAGGCCGAAGGAGTCTCCCGCGAGGTGCACCCGAGCGAGGGCTTCACCCACGGCGGAGAGGTGGAGGGACGTCACCTCGCGGCGGCAGCGCTCGTGACCGGCGACGGCCTCGAAGACGCCCACGGGCTTTCCCGCGACGCGCAGCTCGCGCGAGGCGCGTACGCGGCGGGGTACGGAGACGCCCGCGGCGAGGAGGTGGTCGACGAGGGCGCGCTCGAAGGCGACGCCCTGGTCGTCGGCCTCCTCGTAGATACGCGCGAAGGACCGCCCGCGGTCGGTGTGGAGGAAGAAGTTGGAGTTGACGCTCCCCGCGGCGAGGGGCTCGACGCGGAGGAGCTCACCGAGCTGGTGGGCGTCGCAGACCTCTCGGGCGAGGTCGAGGGGGAGGGGGGTGAGCAGGGCCATCGAGAGGCCCCGCACGATAGAGCACCAGCGCGCGTCGGGGCGACGGCGCTACTGCTCCGCGGTCGCTCCCGCCGGGGCGTCGCCCTCGACGCTCGCGTCGCCGTCGCCGGCGTCGAGGTAGTCCGCGGGGATCTCACCGCGGGCGCGGGCGCTGTCGGCGCGGAGCACCCTGCGGCGCATGGCGTAGGCCTCGTCGCCGAAGAGGAACTCCGCGACGCAGGGGTGCGGCGGCAGGGTGTAGGACTCGTCGTCGACGCGCAGGGTGATGTCGGTGTCGGGGCGGACCCGGCGGATGGAGCCCGAGCCCCACCAGCCGAGGGTGACCCGCACGCGGGTCTCGCGGCCGTCGACGCGCAGGGGCGGGAGCCTGCGGTACTCGTCGCGGAGGAGCTGCTGGAGCCGCTGCCGAGAGCGTCGGTCGCGGACCTCGTAGGTGCCCTCGCCGAGCATCAGGCGGCGGAGCTGCCCGGTCTCGTCGCGCTCGGTGCGCTCGGTCTCGGTGGACTGCTCCTGCAGCGCGCGGTAGGGCCGGTGCCGCGAGGCGGCGCGCTGGTCGAACCAGGTCTGCAGATGGCACATGTCGTCGTAGGTGATCTGCCGCTGCGGGATGTCGGTCAGGTCGCGCGCGACGCGCGGGCCGCAGCTCAGGGAGAGGGCCGCGCAGAGCGCGAGGGGAGCGACGCGGAGCGGGCGCATGGCCGCGGATGCTCTCACGGTTGGGGGCACGGGCGTTCGATGCCCGAGGGCGCCGCGCGAACACGCTGGATACCCAGGGTGTTTCGCGCGGTGGGCTCCGTCCCTCGCGGCGACGTCGGGGTTTCAGCGAGGGGGCGGGACGATTACAGCGATCGTGCCAAGGGCGACGTCGCGACGTTGCTTCGGCGCGATCCCTGGGGGCGCTCGGAGCCGTCGCAAAGTCGACCCCGTTTACTGGCGCTGCCCGCGACGCTCGGTGCACGGTGGACGTCCCACCCCAACGAAGGCTCCGCGGAGGCGGTGACGAGGGCGTCGAGGGTACCGGCCTGTGAGGGTCGGGCCTAGGACGTCGGGGTACCGGCATTTCTACCGACCACGAGAGGTGTGTCTTGAGCATCGACGGACCGATCCAGAGCAAGACCAACGGCAAGGCCAAGGCCGTCTCGGCGAAGGCGAAGGCGGCTGACAAGCCCGCGCGCGCGGCCCTGGTGGGACGTCGGTACACCGCGCCGGGGCGCGACCCGCTCGACTCGGTGACCTACGACAAGCGCGACAGCGTGATCTCGAACCCCGACGGGTCGGTGGTCGCCGCGACGCGCGGGGCGGAGGTCCCCTCGGGCTGGTCGCAGCTCGCGACCGACATCGTCGTGTCGAAGTACTTCCGCCGCGCGGGGCTCTTCGGCGACCCCGCGAAGGGCGAGACCAGCGTGCGCCAGGTGGTGTACCGCATCGCGCACTCGATCCGCGAGGCGGGCGAGGAGCGCGGGTACTTCACCACGGCGGCCGAGGCCGAGACCTTCGAGGCCGAGCTCTCGTGGCTGTTGGTGAACCAGTACGGCGCGTTCAACTCGCCGGTGTGGTTCAACTGCGGGCTCTTCCAGCGCTACGCGATCGCCGGCAGCGGCGGCAACTGGGCCTGGGACGAGGCCCGCTCGTCGGTGGCCGAGACGACCTGCGCGTACGAGCGGCCGCAGTGCAGCGCGTGCTTCATCCAGAGCGTCGGCGACGACCTGATGTCGATCTTCGACCTGGTGAAGAACGAGGCGCGGCTCTTCAAGTACGGCAGCGGCACGGGCTCGAACTTCTCGGCCCTGCGCGGACGTCAGGAGAAGCTCTCGGGCGGAGGGACGTCTTCGGGGCTGATGTCCTTCCTCGAGGTCTTCGACCGCGCGGCGGGGAGCACCAAGAGCGGCGGCACCACGCGCCGCGCCGCCAAGATGGTCTGCCTCGACATGGACCACCCGGAGATCGTCGACTTCATCGAGTGGAAGATGAAGGAGGAGAAGAAGGCCCAGGCGCTCATCGCCGCGGGCTACCCCTCGGACTTCAACGGCGAGGCCTACCACACGGTCTCGGGCCAGAACTCGAACAACTCCGTGCGCGTGAGCGACGACTTCATGCGCGCGGTGCAGAGCGACTCCGAGTGGCAGACGCGCTTCCGCACCTCGGGCAAGGTCTGCGACACGCTCCGCGCGAAGGAGCTCTGGAAGAAGGTCGCCGAGAGCGCCTGGAGCTGCGCCGACCCCGGCGTGCAGTACGACACCACCATCAACGACTGGCACACCTGCGCGAACACCGGGCGCATCAACGCGAGCAACCCCTGCGTCACGGGCGAGACCCTCGTCGCGACCTCGAAGGGCATGCGCCGCATCGACGCGCTCCTCGAGGCTCCCTTCGAGGTGGTGGGCGCCGACGGCGAGTTGCACGCCATCGCCCCCGCGTTCTCGACGGGCACCAAGCCCGTGTACCGGCTCCGCACGGCCTCGGGCTTCGAGCTCCAGCTCACCGCCGACCACAAGGTCTTCACCGCGAACCGCGGTGACGTGCCCGCGTGCGAGCTCACCCGCGACGACCGCGTGGTGCTCGGCCGCACGACCTTCGGCACCGAGTCCGTCGACGCGCGCCTCGCGGAGTTCGTCGGTCTCGTCGTGGGCGACGGCTGCCTGATGGGCGAGCAGGAGACCGCGATGCTCACCCTCTCGCCCGACGAGGACGCCGTCGCGCGCCACGTCGTGCAGGGGCTCAACGCCTTCAAGCGCGAGCACGCCGCCGACGCCCGCGCCGCGCGCGAGGTCGAGGTCACGCACCCCCAGGGCACGCTCCGACTTGGCACCAGCGCGCGCTGCGTGGTCGACCCGATCAAGCGCCTCGCCGTGGCCGGTGAGGGCAGCGCGCAGAAGCGCTTCACCGACGAGGTCTTCGGCCTCGACCGCGCCTCGACCGCGGCGCTGCTCCGCGGGCTCTTCACCGCCGACGGCACCGTCGCGGACTACGGCGACAAGAGCCAGTACGTAGCCCTCGACAGCACCTCGCACGAGCTCCTCTTGCAGGTGCAGCGGATGCTCCTGGGCTTCGGCATCAAGGCCCGCATCTACAAGGACCGGCGCGCGATCGGTCAGACCACGGCGCTCCTGCCTGACGGCAAGGGCGGCCGTCGGGAGTACCCGGTGCAGCAGGTTCACAGCCTGCGCGTGGCGCGCGACGGTCGGGTCGCCTTCGAGAAGGAGATCGGCTTCGTCGAGGGCAGCGCCAAGGTCGCTCGCCTCGCGGCGATGAACGCCTCGGTGAGCGCCTACCGCGACCGCATGGACGACCGGGTCGAGTCGCTCGACTTCGTGGGCGAGCTGCCCGTGTACGACCTCACCGAGCCGACGACGCACCACTTCGTCGCCAACGGGCTCGTGGTGCACAACTGCTCGGAGTACATGTTCCTCGACGACACGGCCTGCAACCTGTCGTCGCTGAACCTCACCAAGTTCCTGAAGGAAGGGGCCGACGGTGAGCTGAGCTTCGACGTCGAGGGCTACCGCCACGCGGCGCGGGTGTTCTTCCTCGCGCAGGAGATCCTCGTCGACTTCTCGTCGTACCCGACGAAGACCATCGCGCAGAACTCCCACGACTACCGGCCGCTGGGCCTCGGGTACGCGAACCTCGGCACGCTCCTGATGATCATGGGCACGCCCTACGACTCCGACCGCGGGCGCGCGGTGGCGGCGTCGCTCACGGCGATCCTCACGGGCCAGGCCTACCGGGTGAGCGCCGAGGTGGCCGCGCACAAGGGGCCCTTCGCGGGCTACGCGAAGAACCGCGAGCCGATGCTCAGGGTGATGCGCAAGCACCGCGACGCGGCCTACGCGATCGACGCCGCGCAGTGCCCCGACGAGCTCCTGCGCGCCGCCCGCGAGGACTGGGACGAGGCCGTTCACCTGGGCGAGCGCTACGGCTACCGCAACGCCCAGGCGACGGTGCTCGCGCCCACGGGGACCATCGGCCTGCTGATGGACTGCGACACGACGGGCATCGAGCCCGACTTCGCGCTGGTGAAGTTCAAGAAGCTCGCGGGGGGCGGGTACTTCAAGATCGTGAACGCGTCGGTGGAGCGCGCGCTGCACCGGCTGGGCTACAGCGCGGCGCAGATCGCCGAGGTCATCGGGTGGGTGATCGGCACCAACACCTTCCTCGGGGCGCCGAAGGTCACGAGGGAGTTCCTGACGGGCAAGGGCTTCACCAACGACGACATCCGTCGGGTCGAGGCCGCGCTGCCGGGGGCCTTCACCATCGAGCAGGCCTTCTCGGCCTTCACGCTGGGCGATGAGCTCTTGAAGCGCATGGGGCTCGGCGACGAGGCGAAGGCCGCGGGCTTCTCGATCTTGCGTCACTGGGGTCTCACCCAGGCTGAGATCGACGAGCTCGGCGACCACTGCCTCGGGCGGGCGACGGTCGAGGGCGCGCCGCACCTGCGACCCGAGCACCTCCCCGTGTTCGACTGCGCCAACCGCTGCGGACGTCACGGCGAGAGGTTCCTCGCGCCGATGTCGCACGTGAAGATGATGGCGGCGGTGCAGCCCTTCTTGTCGGGGGCGATCTCGAAGACGGTGAACCTGCCCCACGACGCCACCGTCGACGACGTGGCCGAGATCTACATGGAGGGCTGGAAGCTGGGCCTCAAGGCCGTCGCGCTCTACCGCGACGGGTGCAAGGCGAGCCAGCCCCTCTCATCGGGGAGCGACAAGAAGGAGAAGAAGGCCGAGGCCGAGGCGAAGCCCACGGAGAAGACCCTGGTGAAGGCCGAGGCCCCCGCGACGGCGATCGCGACGGGCGCGGAGGTGGGCGGAGACTTCGGTCCGCTCTTCTCGAAGCGGCCGGCGCTGGGGCCGCAGCGGGCGGTTCGGTACCGGCTGCCGAAGAAGCGCCGTGGGTTCACGCAGGAGGCGCGCATCGGCGGGCACAAGGTCTTCCTCCGCACGGGCGAGTACGAGGACGGCCAGCTCGGCGAGATCTTCATCGACATGCACAAGGAGGGAGCCGCCTTCCGGTCGATGATGAACGCCTTCGCGATCGCGATCTCGATGGGCCTGCAGCACGGCGTCCCGCTGGCGGAGTTCGTGGAGCAGTTCACCTTCACGCGCTTCGAGCCGCAGGGCGGGGTCGAGGGGCACCCGAACATCAAGTTCGCGACGAGCATCATCGACTACGTGTTCCGCGTGCTCGGGGTGGAGTACCTGCACCGCTACGAGTTCGCGCACGTGCCCCCGGAGGAAGCCCCGGAGGACACGACCCCCGCGCTGGCGCCGGTGACGCAGAGCGCCTACGCGGCGACCACGACGGGCAGCGAGGGCGGCAGCGTGCTCGACCGGCAGCTCTCGAAGATGATGGGCGACGCGCCGATGTGCAGCGTGTGCGGCCACATCACCGTGCGCAACGGCGCGTGCTACCGCTGCCTCAACTGCGGCAACTCCATGGGGTGCTCGTGACGCCTTGACGCGAAGTGCACTAGTTCGTGAGACACCCCGCGCGTGAGCGCGGGCTGCAGCGGACACATCGAAGCGCGGCGCTCGGAGACGGGTGACCGCGCTTCAGTGTTTCTGGGAAACACGCGCTCCAGCGCGGCGGCGACGGCCTGCGCGCTACGCTGTTCGCTCTATGAATCCCGATGATTTCCGTGAGGCGCTCCTCGGCGTGATGGAGCGCAAGACCCACTGGGCGTGGCCCTACTTCACCCAGGGGCGCGTCGCGAAGGAGCGGCTCCACCTCCACCTGGAGCAGGAGTGGGAGGTCTACGTCCGCGACTTCCCGGTGCTCGTCGCGCGGGCCTACGTGCAGTGCCCCATCGCCGGCGTGCGGCGAGAGCTCATCGAGAACGTCTACGAAGAAGAAACCGGCGGCCTCGCCGCGAAGCGCCCTCACCCCGAGCTCTTCCTCGAGTACCCCCGCGGGCTCGGCATGGACCTCTCGCGCTTCGAGCGCGTCACGCTCCTCCCCGCGGCGCGGCGCTACCGGGCCTTCCTCGACCACGCCACGCAGTCTCGCGGGTGGGCCGTGGCCGCCACCGTGACCACGCTCTTCCTCGAAGGCACGCCGCACGACCGCAGCGCCCTCGACCCCACCGCGCCCGCGCGTCCGGAGCCTCCCTTGAGCGAGCACCCGCTGGTGAAGCACTACGGCCTCCCGCTGGAGTCGCTCGCGCTCACCAGGGCCCACCGCGCCGTCGAGGGGAGCCACCGCGCGTCGGCGTGGCGCTCGATCCTCGACCACGCGCCCGAGGGCGACCGCGCCGCGTGCGTCGACGCCCTCACCGACGCCCTCGCGCTCTGGAAGGACTACCGCGACGACGTAGCGACCGCGGTGGGGCTCACCCGCGACGAGCAGCTCACCACGCCGCACTGAGAAGACTCACCCCCCGCGCATCGCCGCGGCTGCCGGGCGCGCCATCAACCTGTCGACGTACGCGTCGAGCGAGGGGCGGCCGAGCTTGCCGCCGAAGCGGCGCCTCCACGCGAACATCGAGCCGATCATCACGTCGGCCGCGGTGAACCACTCACCGAAGAGGTACGGGCCCTCGCCCAGCTCGCGCTCGACGGCGAGCTCGGCCGTGGCGTAGTCGCTCCACCCCCGCGACGGGTGGTAGGTCAGCTTCATCATCTCGTCGCCCATCGCGGGCTCAAGCTGCGACGTGGAGTACACCATCAGCGAGAGGTAGCGGCCGCGCTCCGGCGCGTCGATCGCGGGGGCGAGCCTCCTCTCGGTGTACTTGTCGGCGATGTAGAGGCCGATCGCGACGTTCTCGAAGAGCCGCGTGTCGCCGTCGACCAGCGCGGGGAGCTTTCCCGCCGGGTTGATCGCGAGGAACTCCGGCGCCTTGTGCTCGCGCTTCTGGAGGTCGATCGGCACGATCTCGTACGCGACGCCGGCCTCTTCGAGCATCCAGCGGGCGATCGTCGCGCGGCTCTGCGGGTTGAAATACAGCTTCATCGCGCCGGCATAACACGGCCGCGCGCTCTACCGCGCGCCTACGCAGACCGTGACCTCTACGGGGGTCGCGGCGCCCGAGCGGGGGCAGGGCCACGCCGTCGTCCGAAGCGCCTGCGCGAGGCAATCCCTCGCGTCGGGCGCCAACGGAGACACCGTGCGCGGCGTGACCGTCACCTCGTCGACCGCGCCCGCGGGAGACACCGTGAGCGCCACGCGGTAGCTCGACACGCCGCTCCGCACGCAGGCCGCGAGCGCGCGTCTCACGGTGGGCGCGCTCAGGGCCTGCCGCGCGTGCATCCACGGGTCGACGCGGTCGAGGTCCACCACCCTGAAGTACCCGCCGCGCAGCGAGAGCCCGAGACCTCCGACGCCGTTGCTCGTGGCCGCCCCGAGCACCCCTTGGGTTCCTCCGCTCAGCAGGTTCGAGAGCCCTCCTCGCGCGTTCGCCGACAGCGCCGCGAGCACGTTGACCTGCCGCTCGGGCGCGAGCCTCGCCGCGACCGCTGTCCACCCCGCGGGCGTCGTGGGTTGCGCCTCGAAGCTCGCCCGCTGCGCCCCGGGGAGGCCCTCCCGCGCCCGGTGATCGCCCGCGCGGCGAAAGCTCAGCGACAGCTCGCACTGCGCGTCGGCCCAGCAG
>JAEYZO010000945.1 GCA_023428035.1 Pseudomonadota bacterium
CCGGGGGAGAGCGTGGGCCAGCGGGCGAGCGCGTCGGGGTCGAGCCGGAGGGCGGCGCGCAGCGAGAAGGCCCCTCCGTCGGCGCGGTCGGCGAGGTCACGGATCGCGTCGTCGAGGGCGTCGACGCGCTGGTCGCAGCGGGCGACCACCGCGTCGGCGGGGGAGGCTCGTACCGTGCCGTGGGTGGGGGCGAGCTCACCCGCGAGGGCGCGGAGCAGGGTGGACTTGCCCGCGCCGTTGGCGCCGACGAGGCCGTACCAGCCGCGGGTGAGGTGGAGGTCTACGTTCGAGAAGAGGGTGCGGGCGCCCACCGCGACGGCGAGCGCGCGCGCTTCGAGGCACAACATGGCGGCTGACTCCGGGACAGCGTTGCGGGAGTGAGCGCTGCCGAAGGGGCGCTCGACGGTCGCGACGGGTGTGCTCGGCGGTCAGCGGTGGGCCATAGGGGTGACGCGGTGAGGCGCCACAGCGACGGCTTGTAGCAAGCGCGGAGGGCCGGGGCCAGGGGCGGTATCGTCTCGGGCCATGAAGTCGTTCCGCAAGGAGCTGTGGTTCGAGACCCGGCAGCGCATGGAGTTCGTGAACATCACCGCCGACGTGGAGGCGGCCTTGCGCGAGAGCGGCGTGCGCGAGGGCCTCTGCCTCGTGAACGCGATGCACATCACCGCGAGCGTGTTCATCAACGACGACGAGAGGGGCCTGCACGCCGACTACGCGCGGTGGCTGGAGGGCCTCGCGCCGCACGCTCCCACCAGCGCGTACCAGCACAACCGCACGGGGGAGGACAACGGCGACGCGCACCTCAAGCGCCAGGTGATGGGCCGCGAGGTGGTGGTGGCGGTCACCGACGCGAAGCTCGACTTCGGGCCCTGGGAGCAGATCTTCTACGGCGAGTTCGACGGCCGCCGCCGCAAGCGCGTGCTGGTGAAGATCATCGGCGAGTAGCGAAGGACGCGGGACGAGCCCGTTCAGGACAGCCCGCTCCCGGGCCAGGACACCGCCGTGCTGTTTCAGGACCGTACCCTGCCGTTTCAGGACTGTCCCCCGCCGTTTCAGGACCGCGCCCTCTCTTTTCAGGACACTCCCGGGCCCGTTCAGGACATCATTCCGCCCACTCCGCCGTGCCGAAGCGCAAGACCGCTGTCCCGCGAGCCTCGACCCCTGTCACGGACGCCCAATGGGAGGCCGAGGCCCTCTCGCTCCGTGACCCGCCGACGCGCTGGGCGCTCCCGTGGCCTGAGCTCCTCGAAGAGGCCCTGCTGGTGGCCCGCGCCGCGCGCCAACACTGGCAGCCCGACGAGACCGCGGGGGTGCCCGGGCTGTCGGCGGTGTCTCCGCCGCTCTCGCCCACGGTGGCCGACGAGATCATCGCGCTCCACCGCCTCGCCTCGCGGGCCCGCTGGGACGCGCGAGCGTCCACCACCCGCGACGGCGATCGCACGCTCCGCCCTCACGCGCGGAAGCTCCTCACTGAGCTCCGCGGCGCGCTCGGCTTCCACTTCGGCCCGAGCGGCGACCCCGCCCTCTCGCGCCTGCGCGCGACGCACCGGAACGCTCGCTCCGCCGACGCGATGGCGGCGGCGCTCATCGACTACGCGGCGCTGGTGGAGCACGTCCTCGCGGGGGGAGCGAGCGTTCCAACACTCGACCCTGCGCGGGTCGCCGAGGCGCGCGCTCACGCCCAGCGGCTCCACGCGTGGCAGCCCAGCTACGCCACGATGGACAAACGAGCGAAGGCCCTGCGCGACGGCCTCACGGCGCTCCTGATGGAGCGGGTGCGCGACGTGCGGGGGGCGGCGGGGCTGGTGTTTCGCGAGCACCCCGAGCTGCTGCGGCGCTTCACCAGCGCCTACGAGCGCGAGCGCCGCGCGGCGTCACGGCGCGCGAAGCGGGAGGAGCCCAGGGGCGTATGATCGGCACCCTCGGGGGGTGGGAGGCTCCCGACGTGAAGCGCTGGATCGCGGTGGTGTCGCTGGTGGCGGGGCTCGCGCCGGCGGGGGTCGTGGCGCAGCCGCGCGCGGCGGCGTGGAGCGTGGGTGACGTCCCCGCGAGGGTGGAGGCGCCGGCGCCCGCGGGGAGCGTGCGCGACGCGATCCTCGCGCGGGTGCGGGCGCGGTAGCGACCAACCCCAGCCAACGCGTCGATCCGTGTCGGGTGTCACTCCGGTACGACGCTCATCGACACCGCCCGCGCGTGTGGTGACATGGTCGGTCGTACCGCGCCCCCGCGCGTGCGGCGACGCGGGCGCCCCCGCTACTCTGCCGCGTCGGCGTACGGCTCTTCCATCGCGGTGACCACCCCGCCCTCGGCCCTGTAGAAGCGCACCGCGTCGCGGTCGTCGAAGACGGCGCCCACCGAGTACACCTGCGCGCCGCGGCTCGGCTCCACCGCGTCGGCCCGGTGCTCGTGCACGTGGCCGTGGATCACCGTGAGGTTCGGCGCCTTGCGCAGCAGCGCGCTCACCTCGTGGTGGTCGCGCAGCCCGTCGAAGTGCTGCATGAACCTGCTCTTCATCGGGACCGGCGCGTGGTGCTGCGGCACCACCACGGCGTCTCCGCGCCCGCCCGCGTCGCCCGCCACGTCGGCGATGCGGCGCAGCGGGTCGGCCCCCATCAACCCGTACGAGACCAACCACGACTGGCCCTTCACCGTCGAGATCGGGAACACCGTCACGCCGCGAAGCTCCACCGCGGTGTGCGCGCTGCTCGTCGCGGCCCACGGGCGCAGCGGGCCCTCGAGCGCGCGGAGCCACCCGTCGCGGCGGTGGTAGATGTCGTGGTTGCCCGGCACCAGCGTCACCTGGCCCGGCGTGAAGGGGCTCTCGCTCAGGATCTCCGCCGCGAGCTCGAACTGCGCCTGGGTGCCCTCTTCGGTGAGGTCTCCCGTGATGAGGAGATGGTCGGGCCTCGCCGCCCACGCCCGGAGCAGCGCGTCGCGCAGCCTCTCGCGCCGCGACGCGGGGTTCATCGCGCGGCCCCAGTTGAGGTAGCGCAGGCGGATCTCCTCGCGGCGGCTGCGGCGCTCGAAGCCGTGCTCGAGCAGGTGCGGGTCGGAGAGGTGAGCGATCACCGTCATGGCGCTGCGAGCTCCTTGCAAGCGAAGACGTCCCACCGTGGGCGCGGCGCGCCCTTCGGGTCAACGCAGAACCGCCCCGACCTTGAGAGGGGCGCTTGCGTTGGATGCCCCGAGCCCTCGGATCGGTCGAGCGATCAGAAGGGCGCGCGTCGCACCGCGCCGACCACCGCGGGGGAGCCCGCGCGGGCCACCTCGGGCGGCGTGTACACCCGCGAAGCGCGGTGGCTCACGTCGAAGGCCCAGGGCCGCTGCACGGTGCCTGGCACGACGACCGGGCAGTCCGCGCGGTACACCCGGCGGCCGTCGACGATGACCAGGGTGACGTTGTGGCACCGCTCATCGGGCGGGTCGGCGACCGCGGCGGGGGCGAAGAGCAACACGGCGAGGAGGATCGTGGCGCGCATACGCGCGTGGGACGTTCCGTGCGCGAGAAGGGTCTACGGCGCCGCGCGCAGGCCGCGTCGGATCTCTCCCGTGTCGACGGTGAGCGACGAGGGCGGCGACAGCGGCGCGAGCCCCGCGGGGAGCGTGACCCGCAGCATCGCCGTCGAGATCACGAGGCCGAGGTGGTCGTCGTCGATGAAGGCCGCGGCGCGGAGCGTCCCCCGCGGGATCGAGCCCCCCGGCGGGTTGAGCAGCACTGGGTAGTCGTGGCCCTCGACGTGGAGCCAGAGGTCGAGCCCGTTGGCGCTCACCACTCGGCGCGCGTCGGGGGAGGCCGCGAGGCCCGGCGGGAGCCGCGCCGAGAAGCGCTCGACGTCAGCCCTTCGGCTGTGGCGGCAGTCGTCGGGCACCCGCGCCGAGAGCAGGCCCATCCCGCGGGTGAAGACCAGCGT
>JAEYZO010000095.1 GCA_023428035.1 Pseudomonadota bacterium
GATCAGCCCCCCGAGCGCGCACGCGACGCCCGAGGCTACGAAGACCGCGCGAAGCCCGAAGCCCGTCGCCACCGCGGGGATCATCGCACGGTCGGCCCCCCACGGGAGCCCCGCCCTCGCCCTCGCCACCACGTCGACCACCGCCCCGAGCGCCACCGCCCCGAGGGACCACAGCGCGAAGTCCATGGTGAGGGCCGAGATGATCCTCCCCCGGAGCCGGTCGGGCGACTCGGTCTGCACCAGGGTCATCACCGCCGAGCGGAAGGTCATCTGCGCCGCCCCGAAGGCGATGAGCGCGACGAAGGCCGCCCCGGGGCTGCCCACGGCGCCGAAGAGCGAGGTCGCCGCGCCGAAGGCCACCGCGCCCGCGACGATGTTCCGAGGGAGGTCCGCTGGGCGCGCCCGCGCGGTCACCAGCAGCGACGCCGCCATCGCGCCGACCCCGGCCCCCGCGTAGAGGAGCCCGTAGCCCCGACCCGTCGTTCGGAGCTCCTGCCGGGCGAAGAGCGGGAGCAGCCTCACCAGGGGCATCCCCACGAGGCCGACGCCCCAGGCGAGGGCGATGGGCACCCAGAGCTCGGCGCGGGCGCGCACGTACGCGAGGCCCTCGGCGATGTCTCCGCGCAGCCCCGCGGTGGCGACCGGCTCGCTCGGCGGCAGGCGCATGGCCGTGATCGAAGCGATGAGCGCGGTGAAGGTCACGGCGTTGAAGCCGAGGCAGCCCTCGACGCCCCAGGCGCCGATGAGCAGGCCCCCGACCGTCGGGCCGAGCATCTGCGTGACGTTCACCCCGAGGGCCTGCAGCGCCACCGCGCGGGCGATCATGGGCCGCGGCACCAGCGTGGGCATGAGGGCCTGGCGGGCGTTGAGGTTCAGCGAGTCGAGCACGCCCAGCGCGAGCGAGAGCGCGAGCACCCAGCCGTAGGTGATGCGCCCGGTCAGCACGAGCGCGAGGAAGAACACGCTCTGCGCCGCCGCGAGGGTCTGCGTCACGAGCAGGAGCCGCCGACGGTCGACGCGGTCGACGAGGGCCCCCGCGGCGAGGCCGATGACCAGACGGGGCACGGCCTGGGCGAAGGCGACGAGGCCGACCTTGAGGCCCGAGGGCGTGAGGTTCACCACGAGCCAGCTCTGGGCGAGCACCTGCACGAAGTCGCCGACGTGCGAGACCATGAAGCCGCCCCACAAGAGGCGGTAGTTGCGGTGCGCGAGCGGCGCCCAGAGGCCCTCGGGGGAGGGCGCGGGCGCGGGCGGGGGGTTCACGGCATCTCGTGCGGCATCAGGTCGCGCGGCGAGCGGAAGTACTGCGTGGGCGAGTACGAGAGCAGGTTCGACACGCGGGAGGTGTAGAGGCAGGCGTACTCCTCGACCTGGTCTCCGAAGGAGCTGAGCTCGGCCCCCTGCTTGAAGAGCGAGCCCCACCAGGGGTGGAACTCGTCGTCGGTGCGCCGCTCGAGCTCCCTCCACTGGCGGTCGAGCGCGCGCATGGCGCCCTTGAGCGCGTCGATGGCGCGGCGCACCTCGGAGAGCTCGTCGCCGACGTCTCCATCGAGCTCGCCCCTGCGGCCGTTGGCGCGGGCGAGCGCGCGGTGCCGCGACTGGTAGTAGCGGAGCTCGTCCTCGAGGCGCGTCCACCGGCGGGCCATCGAGTCGAGCTGCGAGACCGCGTCGCGGTTGCGCTCCATCGCGTCGAGCTCGTGGTCCATCTCCTGGATGATCATCACGGTGCGCCACGACGAGTCCTTCTTGCTGCGGAGGATGTCGCCGAAGATGTGGTCGCCCACGTAGAGCACCCGGTCGCCCTGGGCGTCGATCATCCGCTCGAAGTCCCTGAGGTTGCCGCCCTCGTAGACCCTCCCCCGCTCGACGGAGTAGGCCGCGCGGGTGGGCTCGCCGGGCAGCTCGACCAGGCGCTCCATCAGCGGTCGCTTCTCGGTGAAGAACACGGGCTTGGCCGCCGCGCACACCACCGCGTCGAAGTACTGCCGCCACGTCGGGTACTCCGAGAGGCCCCCCGGGAGGAGCCAGCGCATCATGTTGTCGGTGTAGCTCCAGCGCGAGTTCGTCAGGAGGAAGAGCCTCTTGCCCGCCGAGCGCAGCTTGTGGAGCGTGGGGCCGAGCTCCTCGTCGCGCTCGACGAAGCGAGGGAGCTCCCTCGCGATCACGTCGACGATCGACCCGTCGCGGTGCGCCTCGTCGATGCACTCGCGGATGTCGTTGAAGAGCCACGCGTAGTCGACGTTGGCGCCGTAGCGCTCCAGCACCTCGACCGCGCCGGCGTAGAGCGCCGCCTCGGGCAGCGCGTAGAGCGTGTCGATCCAGTGGAAGCGCGGCGCCGCCACGCGGAGCTTTCGCGCGTGGTAGAGGGCGTGGCGCTCCTCGCGGGGGAGCTCTCGCATCCCGTGCCACGCGCGGCCCACGTACTTGTAGCGGTCCATCTTCAAGACGTTGCCGTGGCGCTTGTCGATGAAGAGCCCGCGCATCGGGAAGCGCGTCTCGTAGCGCGCCTCGGCCAGGTACGGGGGGTAGCCCCGGTCGACGAGCTTCTTCACCGTGGCCTCGATCGAGAGGGACTCGATCTCGTCCTGCCGGTAGATCGCCAGGGTGTAGTCCATGTCGAAGCCCACCCAGTCGACGTGGTCCATCCGCAGCGATCGGTTGACGAACACCCGCCGCGCCCGGGGGAGCTTCGAGAGCTGCGGGCCGCTGGCCCCGGGCTCTGCGTCGACGTTGGGCAGGATGAGTTGGGGCTCTTCGATCAT
The DNA here is from genome assembly GCA_023428035.1 of Pseudomonadota bacterium. GTDB lineage: Bacteria > Myxococcota_A > Polyangia > Polyangiales > JAEYZO01. The sequence continues at coordinate 2,763 of JAEYZO010000095.1, forward strand.
CGACACCGCGCGCGCCGCGGGCGCTCCCGCGCCGCGGCTGTCCATTGAAATCTCTCCGTCGTCGCCGCCGGGGCCTTGACGCGGCGGGCCTTCGGGTGTTTCTTCCCGGGCCCTCTGCCGCCCGGCGGCGGCGCCACACCGAGGCCTAGCATGCGAGACCTGGTTAGGATGTTCTGCTCGAACTGCCAGCGGAACAACTACTACACGACCAAGAACAAGCGGACGACCACCGAGAAGCTGGAGTTCCGCCGTTACTGCGAGTGGTGCCGCACCCACCAGGTGCACAAAGAAGGCAAGCTCCCCAACCCGAAGAAGAACTGAGCGAGCGGCGTCATGGCGAAGAGCGACATCACGGGCCTGCGTCGGGCGATCGCCCACAAGGTCTCGCACTCGAACATCAAGACGAAGCGCTGGCAGCTCCCGAACCTCCAGGCCCGCCGCCTGTGGGTGCCCGAGCTCGGCCGCTTCGTGCACATCACCCTGTCGACTAGCGACCTGCGCACGATCGACCGCGTCGGCCTCGTCGCGTACGCGAAGAAGCACGGCATCAACCTCGCCTCGCTGTGACCTCGGCCGGCGCGTACGGCGCTCCGACGTCTCACCCTCGCGTCATCGCTGATAGTGTCTCGGGGCGCATGGCTCCGCGAGCGACCCCTCCCCTCGCCCGCGTCGTCGTCGCTTGCCTCGCGGTGACCGCGGCGTGCAGCGACGCCGACCCCGGCACCCTCTCTCGCCCTGGGGCGATGCCCGACGCGCAGCCCTCCGTCGACGCGAGCGCCGTCGACCGGCCCACGGCCCCGATGGACGTCCCCGTCGCGCCCCCTGATAACGGCCCGGCGCCCATCGATGTCCCGACGCCGCCCCCCGATAGC
>JAEYZO010000127.1 GCA_023428035.1 Pseudomonadota bacterium
GTCGACTACCGCGCGCAGGCCGCGACGGCGCAGGCGGCGATGTCGCAGGCGCGGGCGCGGCTCGGCATCGGCCAGGGGGCCCAGCCGGGCGCGTTCAACCCTGAGAACACCGCCGACGTGCGGGCCGCGGCGGCGAACCGAGACATGGCCGACGACGCCCTGCGACGGGCCGAGCAGCTCCACCAGTCGGGGGCGATGAGCGACGCGGAGCACCAGCGGGTGACGGCGCAGGCGACGGCGGCGCGGGAGCAGTACCAGGCCGCGCTCAACGGCACGCGCGCGGCGTGGTTCGCGTACCAGCAGGCGCGCGAGGCGGTGTCGACGGCGAACCGCGCGGTGGGCGACTCGGTGGTGCGGGCGCCCTTCGCGGGCGAGATCGCCGAGCGAACGGTGTCGGTGGGCGAGTACGTCACCCCGCAGCGGGCGGTGGTGACCCTGGTGCGCACCGACCCCCTGCGCATGGAGATCCAGATCCCGCAGGAGCGCATCGCGCAGGTGCGCCGCGACCAGCCCGTCGAGGTACGCGTCGACGCCTTCCCCGAGCGGGTGTTCCGGGGCACGGTGCGGTACATCTCCGCGGCGGTGCGGGCCGACACCCGCTCGCTCGTGGCCGAGGCGGTGGTGCCCAACGAAGACGGCACGCTGCGCCCGGGGCTCTTCGCGACGGCGCGCATCGACCTCGGCTCTCCGCGGCAGGCGGTGGAGGTCCCCGCCCGCGCGGTGGCCAGCGAGGCCGGCGCTCACCGGGTGTACGTGGTCGCGAACGGCCGCGCGCAGGAGCGGGTGGTGACCCTCGGCGACCGCTCGGGCGACCGGGTGGTGATCGAGCGGGGGGTCAACCCCGGCGAGCAGGTGGCCGTCGACGGCGTCGACCGGCTCTACGACGGCGCGGCGATCGCGCGGTAGGCATCGAGGAGTAGGCCATGCAGTGGCTCGCGGCAGTGTGCGTGCGGCGCCCGGTGTTCACCTGGGTGCTGATCCTTTCGCTGGTGGTGGTGGGCATCGCCAGCCTCCGGGGCGTCGGCGTCGACCGCTTCCCGAACGTGGACTTCCCCGTGGTGGTGGTGACCACGGTGCTCCCCGGGGCGTCTCCCGAGCAGGTCGAGACCGAGGTCTCTGACAAGATCGAAGAGGCCGTCAATTCGATCTCGGGCCTCGACGAGCTCCGGTCGAACAACTACGAGGGCCTGTCGGTCGTGGTCGCGCGCTTCGACCTCGACAAGAGCACCACCGAGGCCGCCCAGGAGGTGCGCGACCGCGTGAACCGCGTGCTCTCGCAGCTCCCCCAGGGCATCGACCAGCCCCGCGTCGAGCGGATGGACCCCGACGCCGCGCCGGTGATGCTGGTGGCCCTCACGGGCCCGCGCTCGCAGCGAGAGATCACCGAGTACGCCGACCGGCGACTGCGGCGGATGATCGAGTCGCTCAACGGCGTGGGCGGCGTGACCGTGCTCGGCGGCACCGCGCGGCAGGTTCGCATCACCGTCGACCCCCAGCGGCTCCAGGGCTTCGGGCTCACGGTGGTCGACGTGCAGCGCTCCCTCGCGACGCAGAACGTCGAGATCCCCGGCGGCGAGGTCGACCAGGGCGACCGCTCGTGGTCGCTGCGGGTGCTGGGCCGGGTGCAGTCCATCGAGGAGCTGAACAACCTCGTGCTCGCGACGCGCGGGGGGCTGCCGATCCGCATCCGTGACGTGGGGCAGGCCATCGACGCCGAGGAGGAGCCGAGCTCCACCGCGACGGTGAACGGCCAGCAGGTGGTGATCCTGTCGATCCGCAAGCAGTCGGGCACGAACACCCTCGCGGTGATCGACGCGCTGAAGGAGCGCATCGACGAGCTCAGGCCCGCGCTCCCTCCGGGCTACCAGGTGAACATCGTCCGCGACGAGGGGGAGTTCATCCGCAACGCCATCCACGCGGTGGAGGAGCACCTGGTCATCGGCGGCTTCCTCGCCGCCCTGGTGGTGCTGCTCTTCCTCTGGAACGGCCGCTCGACCCTCATCGCCGCCCTGGCGATCCCGACCTCGATCGTCTCGACCTTCGCGCTCATCAAGGCCATGGGCCTGACGCTCAACGTCATCACCCTGCTAGGCCTCACCCTGAGCGTGGGCATCGTCATCGACGACGCCATCGTGGTGCTCGAGAACATCTTCCGCTTCATCGACGAGAAGGGGATGCACCCGCGGCGCGCGGCCATCCTCGCCACGCGCGAGATCGGCCTCGCCGTGCTGGCCACCACCCTCTCGCTGGTGGCGGTGTTCCTCCCGGTGGCCTTCATGGGCGGCATCGTGGGCCGCTTCATGAAGTCCTTCGGCTTCACCATGTCCTTCGCGATCATGGTGTCGCTGCTGGTGTCGTTCACGCTCACCCCCATGCTCTCGTCGCGCTGGCTCAAGCCCACCCACGCGGGGGGGCACAAGGGTGACCACGCCTCCGACGACAAGCCCCTCGAGCCCCTCGACGCCAAGCTCCCCGACCCCGCCCCGGGGCCGCGCTTCGAAGAGAAGGCCCACTTCGCCGAGTGGCGCCGGGGCGAGCGGCGCCTGCCCGCGGAGTACATGCACGGCGAGCACGGCCCCGCGCGCGGGCTCTACGGCGCGATCGAGCGGGCCTACCTCAAGCTCCTCGCGACGGCGATGAGCTACCGCTGGGTCGTCGCGGTCATCATGGCCGTGGTGTTCTTCTCCATGGTGCCGCTGGCCAAGGCGGTGGCGAAGAACTTCCTCCCCCTCGACGACGAGTCGCGCTTCGAGGTCGCGATCCGCACCCCCGAGGGCACCTCGCTGGAGCAGACGCAGCTCATCGCGGGGCGCATGGCCCGCGAGCTCCGCGCGATGCCCGGGGTGCTCCTGACGGTGGCGACCACGGGCTCCCCCGCGGGAGACCCCTCGGGCCGCGGGCCCAACCAGGCCACGATCTTCGTGAGGCTCGTGGAGCCCACGCGCCGCGCCGACGACCAGTGGGCCATGATCGACCGCGTGCGCCGGGAGATCCTCCCGCGCTACGCCCGCGAGCGCCTGCGCGTGCTGGTGCTCCCGGTGAACGCCTTCGGCGGCGGGGCGAGCTCCGACTCCGCGGCGATCCAGTACGTGCTCCGGGGCCCGGACCTCGCGCGCCTCTCGCAGTACTCCGAGGCCCTGCTCGAGCGGGTGCGGCGGCTCCCCGGCGTGGTCGACGCCGACACCACCCTCGTCACGGGCAAGCCCGAGTACACCGTGCGCATCAACCGCGCCCGCGCGGCGGACCTCGGGGTGAGCGCCCTCGACATCGCCAACGCCCTGCGGATGCTCGTCGGCGGCGTGCAGGTGAGCACCTACAACGAGGGCGGCGAGCAGTACGAGGTCTGGGTGCGCGCGGCGGAGGACAACCGCAACCGCGTGCAGGCGATCGAGCAGGTGACCGTGCCCTCCTCCTCGATGCCGGGCCGGAGCGTGCGCCTCGCCGACGTGGTGACCATCGTCGAGTCGACGGGCCCCGCGTCGATCCAGCGCCTCGGGCGGCAGCGGCAGGTGACGGTGTACTGCAACGTCACCGCGGGCACCTCCGAGGCCACGGTGATCGCGGGCTTCAACGCCGCGCGCGAGCAGCTCCGCATGGAGCCCGGCTACAGCGCCGAGCTCGCGGGGCGCTCGAAGGAGCTCGGCCGCGCCGCGCAGAACTTCGCCGTCGCGCTGATCCTCTCGCTGGTGTTCATGTACCTGGTGCTCGCGGCGCAGTTCGAGAGCTGGGTGCACCCGATCACCATCTTGATGGCGCTGCCCCTGAGCGTGCCCTTCGCGATCTTCTCGCTGGTGGTGCTGCGGCAGTCGATGAACATCTTCTCGACCCTGGGCATCCTCGTGCTCTTCGGCATCGTGAAGAAGAACTCGATCCTCCAGGTCGACCACATGCGCGACCTGAGACGTCACGGGCTCGAGCGCGCCGACGCGGTCATGGTGGCGAACCGCGACCGGCTGCGCCCCATCCTGATGACCACGGTGGCCTTCGTGGCGGGCATGATCCCGCTGGCGCTCTCGACGGGCGCCGGCTCGGGCACCAACCGCGCGATGTCGTCGGTGATCATCGGCGGGCAGACGCTGTCGCTGCTCCTCACCCTGGTGGCGACGCCGGTGGTGTACTCGTTCTTCGACGACTTCTCGCACTCGCCGCGCTGGGCCGCGCTGGGCCGCGCGGTCTCGTGGCCGCTGCGCAGGGTCGAGCGGCTCTTCAAGCGCAAGGGGAAGAGCGATGGCGCCGCCATCGACGTCGACGACGCCGAGGTCACCCGCGAGCACCGCATCCCGCGCTGAGGGCGCGGCGCGCGGGGTCGGTCACGGCCGCGCCGGCAGGTGCTCGCGCACGACCGCGAGCCAGAACGCGCGCCCTCGGTAGCGGCTCATCTTCCCGATCACCGTGCCGTCGCGCACGAGCACGAAGGTCGGGACCCCCACCAGCCCGAAGCGCCTCGCGAGGTCGTCGTAGGTGTAGGCGTCGACCTTGACCACGCGCACCGGCTCACCCGCGAGCTGCGCGAGGAGGGCCGGCGCGTCCCTCGCGAAGTCTTCGCAGTTGGGGCAGTCGCGGCCCCAGAAGTCGACCACGACGAGCTCGCCCCGCGGAGCGAAGACCAGGGCGTCGAAGGTGTCGCTCGTGGCGTCAGCGATCGGCGGAGAGGCGGTGTACTCGGAGGTCACGGGCTCGATGAGAGCGCCGCCGGGCCCGGGAGGCAACGCGACGGCGCGAGGCGAAGGCGACGCGCTGGACGCGTTCGACGTCGCGGGGCTACGATTCCCGCCGTGTCGAGTCGAGACGATTGGCGCGCTCTACGAGAGCGGCTGGCCGAGACCGACCCCGACCTCCTCTCGGCGGTCGACGACGTGGATCGGACCCTGATCGACTCGTGGCTCCGACTGACGCCCTGGGAGCGCGCGGCGCGCTGCTTCGACGCAGCGGCGGGGATCGCGGAGCTGAAGACGTGGCGTCGAGTCGGCTGATCGACCTGCTCGACGCGCTGCTCGCAGCGGAGGTCGAGTTCGTCGTCATCGGCGGCCTCGCGGCCGTGCTTCACGGCGCGCCGATCGTCACCGCGGACATCGACATCGTCCACCGGCGGACGGAGGAGAACATCGCACGGCTCCTGGGGGTGCTCCTGCCGCTACGCGCTCGCGCTCGTGGTGATCGCCGCGAGCTCCCGCCGACGGAGTCTGCGCTCCGAGGTCGCGGTCATGTCCTCCTCGACACCGACTGGGGTCCGGTAGACGTGCTGTGCGAGGTCGGCGATGGGCAGGACTTCGACTGGCTGCTCCCCCGCTCGGAGCTCATCGGTCGTGAGGGGCGCTCCGTGCGGATCGTGACGCTCCCGACGCTGATCGAGCTGAAGCGCGCGGCCAATCGCCCGAAGGATCGCCTCGCGATCCCGATCCTGATGGCGACGCTCGACGCCCGTACGCGCGACGATTGACCCGGGCGCCCTCGGTCGTGGGCGCGGGTCGCCGGCGCCGCTGATCGAACCGCACCCCATGTCACGAGCCGCGGGGCCGTCTCGTCTCGGGAGAGAACGAGAGGAGACGAGCGCGATGACCACAGCGACGAGAGAGGTGCTGGTGCTGGGCGGCGGCTACGCGGGGGTGCTCTGCGCCAACCGCCTCGCGGGCCGACTCGGTTCCGAGGCGAAGGTGACCTTGGTGTCCGAGCGGGGCGAGTTCGTCCATCGGGTGCGGCTGCACGAGGCCCTCGCGGGGAGAGCCTTCCCGCGACGGTCGATGACCGAGCTCCTGGCGGGGGGCGTGACCTTCCACCGAGGGAGGGTGTCGGCGGTCTCCCTCGCCGATCGCAGCGTGACCGTCGCCCGCGATGGCGCCGACGAGACACTCCGCTTCGACGCGATGGTCTGCGCCCTAGGTAGTCGGGTCTCCGTCGACGTCCCTGGCGTGGCCGAGCACGCCGCGGGGCTCACGAGCCTCGACGCCGCCGACCGCACCGCCGCGCGGCTTCGTTCGCTCCCCGAGGGATCACTCGTGACTGTCATCGGCGGAGGGCTCACCGGCGTCGAGACCGCGAGCGAAGTGGCCGAGGCGTGGCCGTCGCTTCGCGTGTCACTGCTCGCGACGTCGCTCCTGCCCGGGCTCTCCGACGCGGGGCGCCGCTACGCCCGCGAGGCCCTCGACGCCCTCGGCGTCGAGGTGGTGACCGCGTCGGTGAGCGCGGTGGAGGCCGACGCCGTGGTGCTCTCCGACGGAGCCCGCCGACCTTCAGCGCTGACGGTCTGGGCCGGCGGCTTCACGGCCTCCGCCCCAGCGGTGCGCGCCGACTGGCCCCTCGACGCGCGCGGTCGCGTGGTGGTCGACGCCGACCTCTCGGTGCGCGGCGCGGCGGGCGTGTTCGCGGCGGGCGACGCGGCCGCGGCGGCGCCCGGCATGGAGGACTCGCTCCGGATGGGATGTGTGACCGCGATGCCCATGGGCGCGCACGCGGCGGACAACGTCGCGCGTCACCTGCGCGGGGAGCTCACGCGGCCCTTCGCCTTCGGGTTCCTGGTGCAGTGCGTGAGCCTCGGACGTCGGCGAGGGCTGGTGCAGCCCGTCGACGCGCGCGACCATGCGAGGCCGTGGGTCGTGACGGGTCGCGCGGGCGCGCTGGTGAAGGAGTCGATCTGCCGCTTCATAGTGGGCGCGCTGCGCGTGGAGGCGACCCGCGCCCGGCTCTACGCGTGGCCTCGGAGCGTGGCGGCGGGTCACGCCGCGCTGCCCTCGACGGTCACCCCGGTCGCGTGACGTGACGCCCGAAGACCTCGCGCGGGAGAGGCCCTTCCTCTTCGGC
>JAEYZO010000203.1 GCA_023428035.1 Pseudomonadota bacterium
GCCTCGTGCTCGGCCCCGCGCCCGCGGGCGGGAGGCTCATCGTCGCGAACCACCGCTCGATGCTCGACGTGCTGCTGCTCCTCTCGCGCTTCGGCGGTCACATGCTCTCCCGCGGAGACCTCGCGCGCTGGCCGGTCTTCGGCCGCCTCGCCGCGGTGGGAGAGACCCTCTACGTCGACCGGTCGAACCCGACGAGCGGAGCGACTTCGATCCGCGAGGTGACGCGCACGCTCTCCCTCGCGCGCACCGTCACCGTCTTCGCCGAAGGGACGACCTTCCCTGACGACGAGGTGCGGCCGTTTCACCCGGGCGCGTTCGTGGCCGCGCTCGGGAGCGGCGCCGAGGTGGTCCCGGTGGGCCTCGCGTACGGCGAGCCGCACGCGGTCTTCTTCGAGGAGCCCTTCGGCGCGCACCTCGCGCGATTGATGGCGGCGCCGAAGACCCGCGTCGCGTTGCGGGTCGGCGGCGCCGTCGACCCCAGCGGGATGAACGCGCGACGTCTCGCAGAGGCCACCCGCACCGCGGTGCACGGGTTGGTGCACGAGGCCCGACGGTCTCTGTGACCGTCCCCAGAGGGTTCGGGAACCGTCACCCCAGGGTTCGGCAACCGTCACCCCAGGGTTCGGGAACCCCCCACCCCGGGGTCGCGGAACCGTCACCCCAGGGTTCGGGAACCCTCTACCCAGGGTCGCCGAACCCTCTCGGGCTACTCGAAGCGATCTCGGAGCCAGCTCCCGGCGCGGGCCATCACCAGGTCGGGGATCCCGTGCTGGCCGTTGAAGGGCACCCACTCGACCTTCGCGCCGCCCGCCGTGAAGGTCGAGCGCAGGGCCTCCCCCGACGGGTAGGGGAGGATCGGGTCGACCTTTCCGTGGCTCTGAAACACCTGCAGGGCGGTGCTCCGCGCGCGCAGCGCGGCCTCCCAGCGAGGGCGCGCGAGGAGGGTGCCTGAGAAGACCAGCAGGCCCGCCCAGGGGTCCCCCGAGCTCAGCGCGAGGTCGGTCGTGAGCATCGAGCCCTGGGAGAAGCCTCCGATCACGGTGCGCGACGGCTCCGCCTCGCGGTGCTCGCGGAGCCAGGCGAGGCACTCGACGAGCGCGGCGCGGGCGTCGGCCATGCCCTCGGGCTCGGCCTCGGGGTCGAGCACCCGGCCCTCGCCGCGCATGATCGCGCGCTGCAGGGCCACCATGTCGATGGGCCACCACTGCCGTCCGCCGGGGCCGTACTCCGACGGGAGCGGGTGCGGCGCCTCGGGGAAGAACCAACGCGCGCGGGGCCCAGCGTCGATGGCGTGGGCGAGGCCGCAGAGGTCGTCGCCGGGGGCGCCGTAGCCGTGGCACAGCACCACCGCTGGGCCATCTCCGCGGCCGACGCAACGGACCCTCAACGGACCTGCCTGGATGAGCTCCATGGCCGAGGCTCATACCTCGTCCGCGCGCGGCTCGATACGGCGACCTGCGCTCACTGCGGCGCGACGGCGGTGCTCGTCCACTGGGCGATGTGGTTGCCCGTCTCGAGGTCTTGAAAGGGCAGCCAGAAGGGGCGCGCGCTGGGGTCGGCCCTGAGGGGCTGCGGGTCTTCGGTCTCGGGCACCGACACCGCCACCATCCAGAGCTGCGGTCGGGTGTTCTGCGCGAGGCGGAGCCCGTAGCCGCGGCGCGACGAGAAGGTCACCCAGTAGACCCTCCGCCCGAGCGAGAGGCTCGAGAAGGGAGACACCTTCGGCCAGGAGTTGGTGAGCGCGTCGCTGGTGTCAGTGGGCCCGCGTCGGTTGGCCGTCGCGAGGGCGAGCGGGGTGTGCGTGGGGAGCTGCGTGTCGACCATCCAGAGCTCGGCGCTGGGGTCGTCGTAGGCGTCGCAGGGGTGCGCGCCGGGGGTGTTGCCCTGCATGGGGACGCCGTCGGGCGGCTCGCGGCCGTCGGGGCACACCGAGCGGTTGAACACCGCCCAGCGGCCGTCGGGGGTGAGGCCGGGGTAGTACCGGTTCTCGCCGCGCACCGCGGGCACGAGCACCTGCGCCGCGCCGAAGGCGTCGCCCGAGCGGGGGAGCCACGCGATGGCGCCGCGGCGGGTGAAGATGCTCTCGCGCTGGTCGTTGAAGCGCGCGAACACCACCCCGTTGTCGGTGCGCGACCACTCGGGGTGAGAGCCCACGCCGCCCACGTCGACGGCGCGCGTGCGGGAGAGGTCCGAGGCCGCGAGGAGCGAGAACCTGCCGTCGAGCACCGAGAGCAGGCGGTCTCCGCCGGGGGAGAAGGTCGCGAGCTGGGCCCAGCGCTGGATGCGCTGCGCGGTGGTGGCCCTGCGGGAGACGTCGAGGAGCACGAGGTCGGCCACGTCTCCGCCCCCGAGCACCGCGGCGAGCTGGCGGCCGTCGTTCGAGAGGGCGTGGCAGCCGACGCAGGCGTGCTGCGTCCCGTTGTGGTCGCGGGGCGAGTCGGCCTGGGTGATGAAGGGCTGCGGAGCGCGGTCGCCGTTCGAGAAGTCGTAGCGGTAGACGCCGTTCGCGGGTCGCGCGGCGGTCCAGTAGTAGAGGGCGCCCTGCACGTCGTCGGGGGTGAAGCGCAGCCTCACGGCGGGAGAGGTGCTCACGCGCCCGTCGCGGTGCAGCGTGCGCACGGTGAGCGAGACGTCGTCGGTGGCGCCGCGGTGGGTGTCGGCGACCTGCCGGAGCGCGGGGGGGTCGCGGGCCGCGACGCAACCGCCTCCGACCGCGGCGCAGCCGCGGTAGAGCCGAACCTCGGCGAGGGGAGAGCTGAAGCGCAGCTCGTACGCGGTCGCGGCGGTGTCGCCCCGCCAGTGGACCTCGATGCCCGAGAGGTTCGGCGGGAGGGTCACCTCGTCGTAGGGGTAGACGATGGTCGCGGCGCCCGCGGCGCCCGCGGTGGCCGACGCGAAGCGCGAGGCGATGTCGGCCGGGAGCGAGTCGGGGACGTTGTTCGCGAGCCAGCGAACGCGCACCGTGGCGAAGGCGCTGATGGGGGATGTGCGCGAGGGGCGGGCGGTGATCTGCCCCTCGCCTCCCGAGATGGAGCCCGAGCGGAACTCACCGCGCTCGACGCGGCCGAGGCGCCCCGGGGAGAGCTCCCACTGGAGGGCGGAGGTGACGTCTCGGGAGCTGCCGTCGTCGAAGGTGCCCGTCGCGGTGAAGCGCGCGGTGGCGACGGTGGTGGGGCCTCCGTCGAGGGTGACCGTCGAGGGGGAGATCGACAGCGAGCGCAGCCCGTCGAGGGAGATCACGGGGACGTCTTCGGC
>JAEYZO010000228.1 GCA_023428035.1 Pseudomonadota bacterium
GCCCGATGGACACCGGCCCGAGAGACACCGGCCCGAGAGACACCGGCCCGATGGACACCGGCCCGAGAGACACCGGCCCGATGGACACAGGCCCGAGGGACACCGGCATCGGAACGCCCGGCGCCGACCCGGTGGCCTACTCCGGCACCTTCACGAACCGCACGGGGCGCTTCACCCGAAACCTCACCGTCGCAGGGTCGAGCCGACAGGTGGTGCTCAACGTGCCGACCAGCGCTCCCGCTAGCCCGGCGCTGATCGTGGTGTTCCACGGCACGAACGGCGACGGCTCCGTAGCGATGACCGAGTCGAACGCCGTCGCGCTCTCGAACGCCCAGGGCGTGGTCGTCGCCGCACCCACCTCCCGCTGGATCGGCCACGGCGACTTCGACCACCCCACCGAGGAGACCTACTGGGAGACCGCGACCGACCCCGACCCGAACCACAACCCCGACGTGCTGCTGGTGCGCGCCATCCTCGTCGAGGCCCGCCGGGTCTACAACGTCGACCCCGAGCGCGTGTACCTCATGGGCCACTCCAGCGGAGGCTTCTTCGCCCAGTTCGCGGCCACGCTCCTGCGAGACCGGGTCGCGGCCTTCGCCGAGAACTCCGCGGGCCTCGTGCGCTGCGCCCGCACGACCTCGTGCTCCTTCCAGGGGGGCGGACGCACCTGCGCGGCGCTCTCGACCCGCGGCGGGTGGTGCTCCTGCTCCGGCGCCGAGCTGGCCGTCGCCGTCGCCACCGACGGTCGGATGCCGCCGGGGTACCTCTCCCACGGCACCCGCGACCCGCTGGTGTCCGCCTATCACACCTGCACCCTCGAGGCGCGGCTGCGGGCGGTCGGGGCCGACGTGCAGACCGAGCTCTTCGACGGCGAGGGCCACGGCGTGCCGAGCAACTGGGCCCAGCGGGTCTGGCCCTTCTTCGCGACGCGCACCCTCTCCGGGCGATGACCGCGCGCGCGTTGCGAGGGGCGCGGGGCATCGGGTAGGTTCCCGCGCGATGCCCACCGCCCGCCCGGCGACGCGGGGCCGGCTCGCGCTGGTCTGCGCCCTCGCCCTCGAAGCCTGCGCCTCGACCCAGCAGCCGCGCTCGGCCATGCGCTACGCCGACGAGGCCCGGCAGGCCTACGAGCGCGCCATGGAGCGCTTTCGCGACGAGGAGTGGCCCGAGGCCCAGGAGCTCTTCGAGGCCGTCAAGCGCGACTACTCCTCGTCGCGCTGGGGCTGGATGGCCGAGCTGCGCCTGGCCGACGTGGCCTTCCACCAGGAGCGCTTCAGCGACGCGCTGAGCGCCTACCGGAGCTGGATCCGCTACCACCCGACGCAGGCCGAGGTCGCCCACGCGCAGTTCATGATCGCGAAGTGCTACGTCGCGCAGATGCCCGACGACTGGCTCCTCGTGCCCCCGAGCTTCGAGCGAGACCTCTCGTCGGCGCGCGACGCCGACAGCGCCCTCGCGCGCTTCATCCGTGACCACGAAGACAGCGAGCACGTCGCCGAGGCCCGCAGGCTCCACCGGCAGGTGAGGCAGACCCTCGCCAACCACGAGCTCTACGTCGCCGGGTTCTACGCCTCGCGAGACCGCTGGAACGCCGCCATCCACCGGCTCCTCGGCGTGATCGCGAACTTCGAGGGCTCGGGCCGCGAGCCCCGCGCGCTGGTGCAGCTCGGGGAGATCTACCTCCGCACCGGGCAGCAGCCCCAGGCCCGGGGGGCCTTTCAGCAGGTCGTCGAGGAGCACCCGCGAACGCCCGAGGCCCAGGCGGCGAGGAACTTCCTCGCGCGCGTGGGGGCGGGGCCCACGGTGCCCGTCGACGCTTCGGCCTACCGCCGGGGCTCCACCACCACGCCGAGGCCCGAGCGCGAGCGCGCCCGCCCCGCGCCGCGGCGCGCGGGCCAGAGCTGACACCCCGCACGGGGGGAGAGACGGAGCCGCGCCGTGGACGACGCCATCAAGACCCACCTCGCCCTCGCCCGAGAGCACTTCTCCCGCGACGACTGGACCGCGGCGGAGCCTCACGTGCGCGCGGTGATCGCCGCGCGCGACGACCTGCCCGACGCCCACTACATGCTCGGCGTGGTGCTCCACGACCGGGGCGAGTTCGCCGAGGCCCGCGCCGCGTTCGAGGCCGCGCTGAAGCTCAACCCCGACTACACCGAGGCCGCGCTCAACCTCGCCATCACCTGCAACGAGCTCGGGCGCTACCGCGAGGCGCGGCAGGTGGTGCGCACCATCTCGACCCGCTCCCGCATCGGCGAGCGCGTCGACCCCTACGCCCGGGGCAAGCTCGCGAACCTGCACGCCGGGGTGGCGCGCGCCTACGAGGCCCTCAACCTCTGGCCCGAGGCCGCCGAGGAGTACCTCAAGGCCCTGAACCTCTGCCCCGAGTTCAGCGACCTGCGCACCCGGCTCGCGCTCGCGCTGCGCGCCGACGGCGACCACGCCGCGGCGGTGCAGCAGCTCGAGGTCGCGGTGACCATCGCGCCGAAGTACGTACCCGCGCGCGTGGCCCTGGGGCTCTCGTACTTCGGCCTCCGCCGCAACGACGACGCCGAGGCCACCTGGAAGGCCGCCCTCGAGATCGACCCCGACTGCCGCCCCGCGCAGGTGTACCTCCGGATGCTCCGCGAGGGCCTCGCGACGCCGTCGAAGTTCCCCCCGCCCGACGAGGTGCGCGAGGGCGACGACGAGGTGCGCTTCACCCTCCTCGACGACGAAGAGGGCGGCGACGGGTCAGCGGCGTAGCGCCCGCCACCAGTCGCGTACGACGTGCGCGGCGGCGGTCCACGCCGCGAGGGCGAGCATCGCGACGCCCACCCAGGGGAGCCTCCCCGACGCGAGCACCAGCGCGCCGCCGAGCACCAGCGCGGCCACGGTGAGCCCGACGTAGACCCTGCGCCCCAGCCGGTCGAGGGCCATCGGCTGCGCGGGGTCCGTGGTCTTGAACGAGAGGTGCCCCTTGCGGAGGTCCTCGAGGATCTCGCTCAACTGCTCGGGGGCCTGACCGGCCATGCCCGTCATGCGCAGGGCGGTCTTCACGAAGTCGTCGGCGAGGCGCTCGGGGGAGTAGCGCCGCGCGACCAGCCTGAAGAAGTAGGGCCGCGCCTCGGCGAGCACGTCGAGGTCGGGGCAGAGCTGCCGGCCGGTGCCCTCCATCGTCATGAGAGATCGGCCGACGAGCATGAAGTCCGGCGGCATGTCGATCCCGTGCTTCACCGCGCCCCAGATGAGGTCGCGCACCAGCGCCGCGAGCTCGATCTCACCCAGCGGGCGGCCCATGTACTTCCGCCCGAGGGTCTCGACGTCCTTGCGGAACTCGCCCATGTCGACCTTTCGCGTGGGGCGGCCGAGGGCGTAGAGGGCGTCGGCGACGGCGGCGAAGTCCTCGCGCGCGGCGGCCACCATGAGGTCCAGCGCCCGGTCGCGCATCGGGCCCGAGAGGTGCCCCACCAGCCCCAGGTCGAGGAGGCCGATCACCGGCTCCGAAGGGTCGCCCAGGAGCATGATGTTCCCGGGGTGCGGGTCGGCGTGGAAGAAGCCGTCCTCGAAGATCATCTTGATGACCACGCCGACGGAGCCGGTCGCCACGGCGCGGCCGTCGACGCTCCCGTCGCGCATCGCGTCGGAGAGGCGCTTGCCGTCGAAGAACTCCAGGGTGAGGAGCCGCTTGCCCGAGAGCGCCCGGTACACCTTCGGGAAGCGCACCCTCGGGTCGCCCTCGAAGTTCTTGGCGAAGCGCTCGGCGTGCTCGGCCTCCTGCACGAAGTCGAGCTCGGCCTTGATCGACCTGTCGAACTCGGTGACCAGGTCGACGGGGGAGTAGCGCCGCGCCTCGGGGATCGCCCGCTCCACCGCGCGCGCGAGCCAGTAGAGGAGGTCGACGTCGCGCTCCACCGTCGCCTGGATGCGCGGCCGCTGCACCTTCACCGCGACCTCGAGCTCGCCCTCCCCCTCGGGGTCGCGGATCCGCCCGCGGTGCACCTGCGCGATGGAGGCGCTCGCGAGGGGGCGCTCGTCGAGGCGGGTGTAGAACTCCGCCCAGGGGCCGCCGAGCTCGGCCTCGACCTCGGCCTTGACTTCGTCCCAGGGCACGGGCCGCACGTCGTCTTGCAGGAGCTTGAGCTCGGCGATCACCTCGGCGGGGATGAGGTCCGCGCGCGTCGACGCGATCTGCCCGAGCTTCACGAACGACGGCCCGAGGTCTTGCAGCACGAAGCGCACGCGCTGCCCGAGCGAGTCGGTGCGGAGCTCGCCCGTCTGCCCCTTGCCGACCAGGAGCCCCTCGAGGCCCACGCGCTGCACCACCTCGCCGAAGCCGTGGCGGGTGAGCACCAGCACGATCTCGCGCAGCCGGTCGAGGTCCCTGATCGCCGTGAGCACCGAAGCCATGGCGGCCAAAGGTGCGCGCCCTCGGCGCGGGCGGTCAATCCCTCGGGCAGTCGCCCACGGCGCGCAGGCGCTCGCCCGAGCGCTGCAGGTCGCAGAGGCTCGGGTAGCTCATCCCGTCGCAGCCGCAGACCCGGTCTTCGCCCGCGTCGGCGCCCGTGTCGCAGCTCGTGGGTCTCGGGACGCAGAAGCCCATCACCCCGCAGCCGGGGCCGTTGCAGTAGAGCGCGGGGGAGCCGCAGTCGTCGCTGGTCACGCAGAGCCGCACGAGGGGCTCGCTCGCCACGTCGCGGGGCCCGACGTCGCGGCTCGCGTCGAGGCCGAGGTCCGTGGCGACGTCTCCGGCGACGTCGCCGAGGCTCGCGTCGATGCCGCCGTCGGCTCCCGCGTCGGGGCCCGCGTCTGCACCGGCGTCGAGCGACGGGAGGTCGGCCACCGTCGCGTCTCCCCCAAGGAATCGCCTCGGCTCGTCGGAGCAGCCGCCGCTCATCGCCAGCGCGACGAGGGCGGCGCCGACCGTGGTGTGTCGCGCGCGCATCGCAGGTCGCGGCGACGATGACACACCCGGCGGCGCGAACACCAGCGCCGCGACGGGGGCGCCGCGCGGAGCCTCTCACGGGATGGCCGAGGCCCCGACCGGCGGGAGCCGCGACCGCCCACGAACGGAGGTCACCATGGCATCGAAGCCCGAGGGGGCGTTCCTCAGCGACGTGAAGGAGCTACGGCGCCGCGCGCGACAGAACATCGAGCAGGGCGCGGTCACCGAGAACTACGGCGCCGACCGGGAGAAGGTCATCGAGCTCCTCAACGTCGCCCTCGCGACGGAGCTCGTCTGCGTGCTGCGCTACAAGCGCCACTACTTCATGGCGCAGGGCCTCGAGTCGCAGGCCGTGGCCGACGAGTTCCTGCAGCACGCCAACGAGGAGCAGGGGCACGCCGACCAGCTCGCGCAGAGGATCACCCAGCTCAACGGCGAGCCCGACCTCGACCCCGCGGGGCTGACCTCGCGCTCGCACTCGGAGTACGTCGAGGGCAAGACCCTGCGCGACATGATCCGCGAGGACCTCATCGCCGAGCGCATCGCGGTGGAGTCTTACGCGGAGATGATCCGCTTCATCGGCGACCGAGACACCACCACCAAGCGCCTGCTCGAGTCGATCCTCGCCACCGAGGAGGAGCACGCGATGGAGCTCGCCGACCTGCTCGCCAAGCAACCGTCGTCGCCCTGAGCGTCAGCCCTCGCCCCCCGGCACCAGCACCCTCAAGCTCCGAGGCCGCACCTCAACGGTGAACGGCGTCTCGCCCACGGCCTCGCCGTCGACCATGAGCGACTGCGGGGGGTCGGCCTCGACGGTCAGCCGCGACGCGCGGAGCCACGCGACGTTGTCTCGCGACGCGGGCTCCCCCGTGAGCGCCGTCTTCAGCAGGTGCGCCGCCGTGGCCGCCGCCTCGACCAGCCCGTCGAAGGACACCAGCGTCACGTCGAGCAGCCCGTCGTCGGGCACGAGCTCGCCGGAGCCCTGCGCGAAGATCGAGTGGGCGGGCGCGAGGTTCGCGACGGTGAGCGAATTCAGCCGAAGCGTGAGGGCGCCCAGGTCGTCGGCGACGACCCGCGCGGTGATGGCCGCGCGCGTGGCCGCCACCTCGACGCCCTTCGTGACGTACGCGATCACCCCGAGGGAGGCCTTGTCGCCGTCGTCGGCCTCGGTGACGGCCCTCGCGTGCAACCCGATGGTCGCCATCAGCACCATCGTGCGGCCCGCGACGCGCGCGGTGTCGACCTCCCGCACGCGACCCGTCGCGAGCACCGCGCTGGCCGCCTCGACCCCGTCGGGCACGCCCAGCGCCGCGGCCACGGAGTTCGCCGTGCCCCGCGGGATGATCC
>JAEYZO010000291.1 GCA_023428035.1 Pseudomonadota bacterium
CCGCTGAAGGGAGCGCCCGCCTCGCGCGCTCCGGCGCGTCGGGCCCGGTGACCCCTGCGTCGAGCGCGACCTTCCGCGACTGGTCGGGGGCGGGTCTCCCCGCGGGGGCCACCGGCGCGTGGCTCAACGTCACCGCCGTCGGCGAGGAGTCTCCGGGCTTCGCGACGGCCTTCACCGAGGGGGCGACGCGGCCTCCCACGTCGACGGTGAACTACGTCGCGGTGGGCGCTCGGGCCAACGCCACCCCGGTCACCCTCGGGTCGCGCGGCGGGTTCACGGTCGAGACGATCAACCCTGCCCACGTGATCGTCGACGCCTACGGGGCCTTCGCGCCCACGGGCTCGGGGCTCGCGCCGGTGGTGCCGCGGCGCGCCCTCGACACGCGCGCCGACGTGTCGCTCTCGCCCGGTGTCCCTCGCGCGGTGGAGGTCGGGGCCCCCGAGGGAGCCGTGGGGGTGGTGGCTACGGTCGCGGCGATCGCGGGCGACGCGCCGGGCTTCGTCACGGCCTACCCCTGCGGAGAGGCGGCGCCGCCCACGAGCAGCGTGAACTTCGACGCGGGGCTGGTGGTGGCGAACACCGTGGTCTCGCGGCTCGGCGGCGGGAGGCTGTGTCTACGCGCGAGCGTCGCGGTCGACGTGGTGGTCGACGTGACGGGCTTCCTCACAACGACGAGCGCGCTCACGTACACGGCGCTCACGCCGCAGAGGCTGCTCGACACTCGCGACGCGCGCTCGCTCTACACGGGGAGGCTGGGCGCGCGGCAGGTGGTGACGATCCCGATCCAGCGCTCGCCGGGGATGCCCGCGAGCGTGGCCGCGGCGGTGGTGAACCTCACCGCGGTGGGGTCTGACGCGCCGGGCTTCATGACGGCGTTCCCGTGTGGCGAGGCGGTGCCGGGGACCTCGTCGGTGAACTTCCCCGCGGGCGGCGCGGCGGGGGCGTTGAGCGTATCGACCCTGGGAGTGGGCTCGCTGTGCGTGTTCGCGAGCGCCCGCGCGCACCTCATCGTCGACGTGCTGGGCGTGTGGACCGGCTCCGCGACGGTGGCGCCTGGCGACCCGGGTGACCCCGGTGATGATCCCCCCGTCGAGCCCGTGGACGCCGGGTCTCCTCGCGTGGACGCGGGGTCTCCTCGCGTGGACGCGGGGTCTCCTCGGGTGGACGCGGGATCTCCTCGGGTGGACGCGGGGTCTCCTCGGGTGGACGTGCTGACGCCCACGGTGGATGTCGCGGTAGTGGATGTCGCGACGGCGGACGACGCGGGTGTCGCGACGGTGGACGACGCGGGCCTGGAGCCCGGTGGAGAGGTGATCCGAGGTGGCTGCGGGTGCCGAGCGACGGGGAGCGCTCCGCGGGGCGCGTGGCTCACGGGCGTGCTCGCGCTGGTGGCGCTCTCGCGACGTCGGCGTCGGAGCGAGCGCTGAGGCTCGACAGCGGCAGCGGCAGCGGAGGACGCCGCCGTTGGCCGCGCCGTCGGCCCTCCGTGCGAGAGTTCACCGATGCTCCTCCAGGTCAAGGTGAAGCCCCGCGCTCGCAGCTCGTCCCTCTCGCAGGAGGCTGACGGGACGTGGGTCGCCCAGTTGAAGTCTCCCCCCGTCGATGGCAAGGCGAACGCCGAGCTCATCGGGCTCGTCGCGCGGCGCTTCGGCTGCCCGACGGGCTCCGTCACGATCAAGTCCGGAGCCTCTGGGCGCTTCAAGTGGGTCGAGGTCCGCCCGGACCCTTGAATCCCGACCGCGCGCGGCCCCATCCAACGCGCTGACCCCGCCGCGACCTCCCCATCGAAGCACCCGTCGGAGAGCGATGCCTACCAGCGAACTGGCGACCTTCTCGCTCCTCGTCGGCCTCGAGATCGTCCTCGGGATCGACAACATCCTCCTGGTCTCGATCCTCACGGCGCGGCTCCCGCCCGGCACTCGCACCCGCGCGCGCTACATCGGCCTCTCGCTGGCGCTCTTGCTGCGGGTGCTGATGCTCTTCGGCGCCAACGCGCTGACTCACCTCACGCGCCCCCTCCTCTTTGGCCTTACGGGGAAGGGCATGGTGCTCCTCGGCGGCGGGGCCTTCCTTCTCTTCAAGGCCGTGAAGGAGATCCACCACGCGGTCGAGGGCCACGACAACCCCGCGAACCCGGCCCCCGTCGCCTCGCCCGGGGCCTTCGGCTCGGCCATCGCGCAGATCGTGATGATCGACGTGGTCTTCTCCATCGACTCGGTGATCACCGCGGTGGGGCTCACCGATCACATGGTCACCATCGTCGCGGCGGTGGTGCTCTCCTTCGCGCTGGTGCTGGCCTTCGCGAACCGCGTCGCGGAGTTCGTCAACAAGCACCCCGCGCTGAAGATCCTCGCGCTGTCGTTCCTGGTGACCATCGGCGTGACGATCATCGTCGAGGGCCTCGGGCACCACGTCCCCAAGGCGTACATCTACCTCCCGATGGGCTTCGCGCTGCTGGTCGAGATGCTCCAGATGCGCCAGGCCGTCAACGCGCGAAAGGGCCTCGACGCGGCCCCGCCGCAGCCGTCTCCGCCGCCGCCCGCGAGCCCGTGATCGAAGAGGGCCGCGGCTGACCTTCCCGGGTCCGTGGCCTGCCGTCGGGGGAGCCGCGCGCCGAGGTCAGTTTGAGCGGTAGGGCCCGACGCCGCTCGTTCGCGGGGGAACGGGCCCGAAGATGTCGTCGTCGGTCGGCTCGCGCGCGGCGGCGAGGAAGTCTTCGATCGAGGCGAAGCGCTCTTCGGGCTTCTTCTGGAGGCAGCGACAGAGCGCGGCGCGCATCCGCGGCGGGGTCCTGTTGTTGGACTCGGTCCACGGGCGCGGCGCCCTGGTGAGGTGGCAGGTCGCCCACTCCCACGGGGTCGTCGCCTCGAAGGGGTGTCGCCCGTCGAAGAGCTCGAAGGCGAGGAGCGCCATCTCGTAGAGGTCCGAGCGTGAGGTCGGAAGGCTCCCGGTGAAGCGCTCGGGCGCCATGTGCTTCGGGGCTCCGACGACCATCCCTTCCGGGGCGGTGGTGGCGAGGGCGGCCATCGAGCCTGTGCCTTGGAGCCAGGCCTCGGCGGGGCGCAGTCCGTCCGACGACCAGACGACCTGCTCGGGTCGGAGGTCTCCGTGCACGAGCCCGCGGGCGTGGATCGCTCCGAGCGCGCGCGCGACGTGTTCGACCGCGCGGGTCGCGTCGAGGGGCAGCATCGGCCCTCGTTCATCGACGATGGTCGCGAGGGTGGGGCCCGCGTGCAGCCCCCAGGTGACCACGGGCGTTCCGTCGGCGAGCGGGCCGATGTCGCGCAGCGGCTCGACGTGCTGCATCGGTTGGCCCTGGTAGGGGCGCAGCACGGCGAGGAAGCGCGCACAGCGCGCGCTGTCGTCGAAGGCCTCGGGGCTCAGGACGAGCGCGGTGGCCCCCTGCCCATCGGCGTCGACGCAGACCCACCGTGACCCGGCGCCGTCCGCTGGGAGCTCGAGCCGGAGCTGATAGCGGTCGAGGAC
>JAEYZO010000315.1 GCA_023428035.1 Pseudomonadota bacterium
ACCCTGAGGAGGAGGCCGAGACCAACACCGCCCTCACCAACCCTCGCCTCGCGCTCTCGAACGGCGACTGGGTCAAAGACCGCTACCAGCTCCTGCAGCCCCTCGGCGAGGGCGTGCTCGGCGCGACCTGGAGGGCCCGCGACGCCGCGGGGGGCTCCGACGTAGCGGTGAAGCTCGTCGGGGGGATGCTCCTCCTGAACGAGGGCGAGCGCCGCGACTTCGCGAGCAAGCTGGAGATGTTCGCCCGGCGCACCCTCGCGGGATGCGTGATGCCCCTGGAGGTCGTCCCCGCGGCGGGCTGCGTAGCCGTGGTCACCCCCTTCGTCGACGCCGTGTCGCTGCGGGCGGTGATGACCGCCCGCGCCGAGGCCGCGCAGCCCTTCACCGTCGAAGAGGGCCTGCGCGTGCTGATCTCGCTGGTCGGCGCGCTCCAGGCGATGCACACCGCGTCGCCCCACGGGATGCTCCGCCCCGCGAACGTGATGATCTCAGGCCGGGGGCTGCTCATCACCGACGGCATCCTCGGGGTGTGCCTCCCCCCCGACCGGCTCTACGAGCGCATCCGATTGAGCGCGCCGCGGCTCATGCCCTTCGTCGCCCCCGAGGTCGCCGCGGGACGTCGCCCCACAGCGAGCGCGGACCTCTACGCCCTCGGCGCGGTGGCCGCGGAGCTCGTGGGCGGCGCGACCCCGGATCGGGGCCCGAACCTCCTCGGGATCTCCCGCGAGCTGCACCGCGCCGTGGCCACCCTGCTCGACCGTGAGCCGGGGCGCCGCCCCGCTGGCGTTCGGATGCTCCTTGACGCACTCACGCAGGCCGCGGGCTTCTCCGAGCGCCCCGCGGAGCCGCCGTTGCCTGTGCCCGAGAGCGTGGGGGCGGTGTGGGCCGGCGCGCTCCCGGCGATCCCGTCTCCGCCCCCCGCCGCGGGGAGGCCCGCGCCGCCGTCCACCATAGCTCCCAGGGATTTCTCCCTCCCGACGCCGCCGCCGGTGATCCGTCTGGAGCCCGCCCCGTTGGAGCCCGTCACCCGCGTCGCTCCCGACCCCGCGACCCGGGTCGCCGCCGCGGGCGGTCGCCTCGGGGTCGCCACCGCGTCGTTGCCGCTCCCCGGCGCGTCGCCGATGCAGTCGGGCCCTCCGCCGGACCTCGCGGTGCGCTCGGGTCCCCCGCAGGCGATGGCTCCGAGCGGGCCGCGTTCGGGTCCTCCCTCGCGACCCTCTCCCTCGCCGCAGCGCACGCAAGACCGACCCGAGGTGAAGCCGTCTCCGTCGCGGCCGCCGGAGCGATCGATGAACGACGACGACGGGATCGACCCGAGGCTGCTGCGCGCGGCGCGGCTCCTCGACGCCGAGCGCCGAAAGGACTGGGACCCTCCGACGGAGGAGATCGATCTGGTGGAGGAGGGCTGAGAGAGAGAGGGAGGGAGCGGGGGCGGTCAGCTCTGCGCGGGGAGGTGCCCGCTGAAGAGCGACTCGATGCGGCTCTCGGGGGCGAGGCCCACGTGGCGCGCGACCTCCTGCCCGCCGTTGAAGAGGATCACCGTGGGCACGCCGCGGATGCCGAGGCGCGAGGGGGTGTTGGGGGAGTCGTCGATGTCGAGCTTCACGACGCGCAGGCGGCCTTCGTACTTGCGCGCGAGGTTGTCGATGATGGGCGAGAGGGCTTTGCAGGGCCCGCACCACGTCGCGGTGAAGTCGATGAGGACCGGCACGGGGGACTGCACCACGTCGCGCTCGAACGAGTCGTCGCTGACGTACTTGACCTGCTCGGATGCCATACGCTTGCCTCCTGCGACGCGCCGCGGCGACGAGGCTCCGTGACCTCGCGGGGGGCGAATCGGGAGGGGCAGGATGGTTCCCGCGGGTGGGGGTGTCAATCTCCCGAAGGGGCCGCGGTGGGGGAGTGATCGTCGCCGCGCACGACGGACTCCACCACCTCGAAGACCTGCGCGGGGCTGAGCCGCGAGCGGGACCCGTCGGCGTTGCGCGGCGCGCCTCCCACGGTGCTGCCGCCTCCCCAGCCCGGCTCCCTCGCGGCGAGCGCGGCGAGGATGCGCGGCACGGGGAAGTCCTTCACGAACTCCGAGCGCTTGGCGATGGTGTACGCGTGCGAGCCGTCGGGCAGGTCGGTGTGGATCACCACCCGGTCGTGCCCCTCGGCGAAGAGCCTCGCGTGCGCGCGGATGCCCACGCTCTGCACCAGCACCCAGCCCGTGCCCCGGAGGAGCACCTCGTATCGCGAGTCGATGGAGAACCTCGCCGTGTACGCGTGCGAGGCCCCGTCGGCGTAGACCGACACGCGCCGGCCGACCTCGTCGAGGAGCCCTCGCAGCCCCGCGTTGTCGAGCTGGTAGTACTCCCCCGTCGCTCGCGCGTGGGTCTCGGGCTCGGAGAGCCACTCGACGACGGTGGGCATCTCGCCCGCGAGGGGGTACGCGCCGAGGTGCGAGTCGAGGAGCCCCGCGCAGTGCACGAGCCGGTTCACCAGCGGCTCGCGGGCGCGGTCGACGTGGCGCATGAGCCAGACGGCGAGGGCGGTGTCGAGGTCGATGTCGTTGACGAAGACGGTGAGCGACGAGGGGTCGAGGCCGAGGGCGAGGGCGTCGTGCACCTGCTCGGCGGTGGCGCGGGTCGCGTGGCGCACGCAGTCGCCGTGGTGGTCGAAGCTGTAGCGCTCCTTCTCGGCGTCGATGCGGGGCCCGAGCACGTAGCCGTCGAGGGCGACGCTGCGGGGCGGGAGCGCGTCGAAGGGGATGGTGCGACCGCGCTCGATCACGATCTCCATGCGGGGCCTCCGGTGGTCGGAGAGGTCACGGCGCTCCCCCCTGGCGCGCGCGCTCGTAGAGGCGCCACAGGCGGCCGTCGTAGACGGGCCTGTAGCGGGCATCACCCGCCGCGGGGTCGTGGCCACCCCTTCGGACGAGGACGTAGTCGTAGAAATCTCGGCTCGGGTCTGCCACGTCGAGGCTCGCGCCCCACTCCCACCTCGGCGGCAGCCTCGGGGGTCGGTGCGCCCCCTCACGATAGCGGAACGGCGACTGAGGGAAATCCGCGAACGAGAAGGTCGACACCGCGCCGCCCCTCACCTGGTACCAGGCCGCGGCGTGGAGCAGGGGCACGTTGGGCACGGTCCCGCTCCCAGACACCGGCAGGATCGCCACCAGCGCTCGGTCCGGCCGCGCGCGCCCGAGGGCCTCGTCGAGGTCGCCGAGCTCGGCCTCGTCCCACCGCGCGAAGCGGGCGCCGACGTCCCTCGCGAAGGCCGCTGACACCACGGCCGCGAGCGCCACCGGGAGCCAGCCTCCGCGCGCGGGCATGCGCCTGCCCACGAGCAGCGCGAGGAGCAGCGCGCTGACGACGGCGAAGCGGGTGTGGATGGGCCAGATCCACCCGTAGCTCGCGGGCGTCACGAGGTAGAGCAGCGCGCAGCACACGGGCAGCCACGCGAGCCGCGACGCGCCCTGCGCCTCGACCGCGACCTCGCCGCGCCAGCGGGAGACCGCGAGCGCCGCGAAGCCCCCCAGCGC
>JAEYZO010000363.1 GCA_023428035.1 Pseudomonadota bacterium
CCCATCGACGGCCGAGGCGGCGGCGAGGTCTGCGCCTGGAGCTCACCGCGGAACACCGCGCCGTCGGCCACCGCGAGCCGCGCCGCGCGCACCCTCGCGTCGACGCAGCCGCCGGCGTTCACCCGCAGCGACTCGTGGGCGAGCACGCTCCCCGAGAGGAGGCCCGAGACCACCACGGAGTCGGCCTCGACCTCGGCCTCGACGCTGCCGCCCTCCTCGACGACGAGGGTGCCCTGGAGGGTGAGCGCGCCTCGGAGGCGCCCCGCCACGACGAGCTCGCCGTCGCCGCGCACGCTGCCTTCGATGGTGAGCCCCGCTTCGATCCTGCTGGCCATGGAGGGCCGCGAGGGTAGACCGAGACGCCCCCGCGGCGCACCGGGTGTTTTCGCCGTAGGCGCCGTTTCGGGCGGGAGTATGTTCCGCGCCCTATGGCTTCTGACAGCCCCGCCGAGACCGAGCTACTGCGCGGAGAAGCCGACCTCTTCGCGACCTTCGAGGGCGCGTTCCGGGCCACGCCGAGGCTCGTCGGGGTCGAGTCTGAGAAGGTCGGCGTCTTCACCGACGGCGCGCCCTTGAGGTACCGCGCCGCGGGGGGTCACCCCGGCGTAGAAGACCTCCTGCCCGTGTTCGTCGAGCGCTTCGGGTGGGCGCCCGAGGTCGACAAGCCCGGCGCGCCGGTGCTGATGCTCACCCGCGGGAGGGAGAACATCACCCTGGAGCCTGGCTCTCAGTTCGAGCTGTCGGGCTCGCCGCACGCGAGCCTCCACGAGCTTCGTGACGAGCTCGCGCGTCACCGGGACGAGGCGCGCGCGGTGGGCGAGCCGGTGGGGCTGCGCTTCCTCGCGCTGGGCTTTCACCCCCTCGCGCGGCAAGAGGACCTCGACTGGGTGCCGAAGCCCCGCTACCCGATCATGCGGGACTACCTCCCCACGCGCGGCGCCGGGGCGCACGACATGATGCGACGCACCGCCACCGCGCAGGTGAACTTCGACGTGTCGTCCGAGGCCGACGCGATGCGAAAGCTCCGGGCGGCGCTGGCGCTCTCGCCCGTGGTGACCGCGCTCTTCGCGAACAGCGCAGTGGTCGAGGGTCAGCGCCGGCCCTTCAAGAGCCGCCGCGCGAAGGTGTGGCTCGAGATGGACCCCGACCGCACGGGGATGCTCCCCTTCGCGTGGGAGGACGGCGCCTCGCTGGGCGACTACGTGCGCTGGGCCCTCGCCGCGCCGATGTTCATCGTGAAGCGCGGCTCCGAGGTGACCCCCGCGACGCACCTGACCTTCGAGCGGTACATGGCCGAGGGCCTGGGGGAGCACCGCGCGACGCGCGGCGACTGGGACATCCACGTCAAGACGCTCTTCCCCGAGGTGAGGCTGGGCAAGACCTTCGAGGTGCGCGGGGCCGACTCGGTGCCCCTCGACTACGCCGCGGCCCTCGCGGCCCTGTGGACGGGGCTGCTCTACGACGAAGACTCCCTCTCCGCGGTCGAAGACCGACTGGTCTCGCTCGGCTGCGAGGCGTGGACGGCGGCGCGACCCGCGGTGGTCGTCGAGGGCCTCGCCGCCCGCGTGGGGGCGACCCCGCTGCGTGACCTCGCCGCCCTCGCCCTCGACCTCGCGCGCCGCGCCCTCGCGCGGCGGAACATCACTGACGCCCGGGGCCGCGACGAGTCCGTCCTCCTCGACCCCCTCGCCCCCCTGGTCGAGCGCGGGCAGAGCGTGGGCGACGCGGTGCTCGGCGACTGGTCGGCCTCGATGGACGGCGCGCTCCCTGCCCTCCTCGAGCGCGCGCGCTTCTGACCGTCAGCCCGGGCGGACACCCCCCGTGGCGCCCCTGTCTGGAATCGCTGACACTCCCCCCGCGAGAACGCCGTCGATCGGGGGCTGGCCCGCGACGTGATGAGGGCGGGAGGCGGAGATGAACCCTTCGCGACGGATCTTCATGGCCCTGCTCCTCGCGTCGTGCGTGGGCGACCTCGCCCGCCGCGGCGCGCAGGAGGAGTGCCTCTTCAACGGCGACTGCGCCCTGCCGCTGGTGTGCGCCGCGGGGCGGTGCCGCGCGCCCTGCGCCGGCGACCGCGACTGCGCCAACGGCTTCCGGTGCCTGCCGGAGTTCCCGAGGACCTGCGGCGACGTGCCCTGCGCCGCGCCCTCGAAGCGGGTGTGCGTCGAGCCCGCGGGGCCGCCGGTGTGCTTCGAAGACCGCGACTGCGACGGCGCCGAGCGCGTGTGCGCGAGCGACCTGCAGTGCCGCTACCGCTGCCGCGCCTCGACCGACGGCTCGATCGACCCCTTGACCGCCGACTACGACTGCCAGGCCCGCTTCGGCGCGGGCTTCCGCTGTGACGTCTCCGGCGCCGCGCCGGTGTGCGCCCCGGGGGGGAGCCCGTGAGCGCCGCGCGCTGGGCCATCCTCGTCACGGCCCTCCTCGGGTGCGCCGACTCCCTCCGCACGCGGGGCAACGGCGAGGAGTGCCTCTTCGCCGACGACTGCGCCGACCCGCTCATCTGCGCCGGCCGCCGCTGCCGCGCGCCCTGCGCGACGGACCGCGACTGCATCGCGGGCTTTCACTGCAAGCCCAGCGGCGTGTACGCCGCCGACGGGGGCGTGGCCCTCGCGTGCCTCTCCCCCGAAGAGACGGGCTACTGCACGCACCACAGCGACTGCGGCTCGCCCCTCGCGTGCAGGCTCGACGGCACCTGCGGCCCGCAGTGCGTCTCCGACGCCGACTGCAGGACCTTCACCCCCGCGGGGCAGGTCGCCTGCGTCGACTCGCGCCCCACCGCCGCGGGCTCGGTGCGGGTCTGCGCGAACCACCCCGAGGCCGCGACCGACGGAGGCCAGCCGTGAGGCTCTCGAAGCGATGGGCGCTGGCGACCCTCATCCTCGCGGGCGGCTGCGAGCTCTTCGAGCGACGTCGAGGGCAGGGCGACGAGTGCCTCTTCAACGGAGACTGCGAAGACACCCTCGTCTGCGCGGGCCGACGCTGCCGCGCGGCGTGCAGGACCGACCGCGACTGTGAGGGGGGGTGGCGCTGCCAGCCCTCGGGGCAGCCCGAGCGGCGAGTGTGCCTGCCGCCGGGGGACTTCGGCTATTGCGCCTACGCCGCGGACTGCGACCGCCCCGCGGTGTGCCAGCGCAACGGTGTGTGCGGGGTGCAGTGCCGCCGCGACTACGACTGCGAGGTCTACAGCGCCGGGTCGCGGTGCCTGCCGACGGACCACGACCCGCCCTTGTCGCTCTGCACGACGAACCCTGACTACCGCCCTCTCGGCACCGGCGACGACGGCGGCGCGGGCCCCGACGCGGGCGACGGGGGGAGCCCCACCGACGTGCTCGTCGTGGCCGACGCGAGCGACGCGAGCACGACGCCCGACGCGATCACCGCGCCCGACGCGGGGACGGACGCGGGCAGCCCCGTCGACGCGGGCGGGATGTTCCCCTGCCCCTACGCGACCGAGGCGGGGGTATGCACGCCGGGGACTCCGGGCTGCGACGTCGTGGCCTTCTCCGCGGGCAAGGACAGCGCCGACGTCGCCTGCGCGGCCTTCAGCGACGGCCACGCGCGCTGCTGGGGGTGGAACACCGGGGGCTCCTTCGGCAACGGCACCACCATGCCCTCGAGCTGCGCGCGCCCGAGCGTGGTACCGGGGCTGCGCGGCGTGCGCGCCCTCTCGACGGGCAACGGCTTCGTCTGCGCGCTCACGGACACCCAGGTGCTCTGCTGGGGGAGCAACTTCCGCGGCAACCTCGGGCTCGGGCTCCTCACCGGCCCGCGCCGCGAGCCCGCGCCGCAGCCCACCACCCTCACGCCGGGGACGACCTACCGGCTCTTCACGGGGATGACCAACGGCTGCGTGATCGAGCCGGGGAGGCCCCGGGTCTGCTGGGGCGCGAACGGCCAGGGCCAGCTCGGCGACGGCACCACGATGGACCGCGAGGCCCGCGCGTCGATCCTCATGGGCGGCGCGCCCGACGCGGTGGCCCTCGGCGAGACGCACTCGTGCATCTACTACTCCGGCGGCGCGGTGGCCTGCGCGGGCGACAACTCCCACGGCGAGTGCGGCTCGGGCGTGTCGGGCACGAGCACCCGCACCCCGACGATGGTGCCGGGGCTGAGCGACGTCGCCGAGGTCGGCGCGGGGCGCTACTTCACCTGCGCGCGCACCACCGCCGGCGCGGTGCTCTGCTGGGGCAACAACACCGGCGCCGAGCTCGGCAACGGGTCTCGCGGGGGCACGAACTCCACGCCCTCGCCCGTGCAGGGCCTGCCCGGCCCCGCGGCGGAGATCGCCGTGGGGATGCTCTCGTCCTGCGCGCGCATGCAGGGCACGGGGGAGGTCTACTGCTGGGGGGCGCAGTCGCTGGGCGACCCGATGATGAGCGGCGCGGCGATGACCGCGCGGAGAGTGCCCGGCCTCGCGGGGGTGCTCCGCCTCGCGGGGGGCTCGGGCTTCTGCGCCTGGCTCGGCGGCGCCGACCTCCGCTGCTGGGGGCCCAACGCGGGCTCGGGGGCCGGGATGACCCCGCCGATCCTCGACGCGCCCACGCCCGTCGCGTGGTGAAGGCCGCCGCCGCCGCGAGGGTCGCGCCCCGCTCTGGTAGGCTGCGCGCGGCCAAGCCCATGGGGCACGAACGCGACGCGAAGCAGGGCCCTCCGCCGCTCAACCCCGGCGACCGGGTCGACGACCGCTACGAGGTCCTGCGCCTCCTCGGGGAGGGCGGCTTCGGCGCGGTGTA
This sequence comes from Pseudomonadota bacterium, assembly GCA_023428035.1. Taxonomy (GTDB): domain Bacteria; phylum Myxococcota_A; class Polyangia; order Polyangiales; genus JAEYZO01. The sequence goes on from JAEYZO010000363.1 coordinate 4,737, forward strand.
CGAGGCCCTGCACCTCGGGCTCGACCGGCGCGTGGCGCTGAAGGTGATGCGCCCCGAGCTCGCCAGCGACGGCCTCGCGGTGGCGCGCTTTCAGCTCGAGGCCCGCACCGTCTCTCGCCTCAGGCACCCGCACATCGTCGAGGTCTCGGACTTCGGCCAGGACCGCGGGCGCTTCTACCTCGCGATGGAGTTCCTCGAGGGCGAGAGCCTCCAGTCGCTCTTCGCGCGCGAGGGCCCGGTGGAGCCCGGGAGGCTCGTGGCGATGACCCTCCCGGTCGCCGAGGCGCTGCACCACGCCCACGAGCACGAGGTCGTGCACCGCGACGTGAAGCCCGACAACGTGTTCCTCCAGCGGGGCCCGACGGGCGAGGTGATCCCGCGCCTGGTCGACTTCGGCATCGCGCGCACCGACCGCGGCCTCGGGATGAAGCTCACCAACACCGGCGTGATGCTCGGCACGCCCGCGTACATGGCCCCCGAGCAGGTGTGGGGCGAGCGCCCCGTCACCGCCGCCGCGGACCAGTGGTCCTTCGCGGCGGTGCTCTACGAGGGCCTCACGGGGCGCTTCCCGCACCAGTGCGAGAGCATTCAAGAGCTCGTCCTGCGCCGCTCGACGGAGCCCCCGGCGCCCCTCTCCGACCTGCGCCCCGACCTCCCGCCCGAGCTCTGCGCCGCGCTCGACCGCGCGCTCTCCGCCGACCCCGCCGCGCGCTTCGAGAGCACCCTCGCCCTGCGCGACGCGCTCGCCCCCTTCGCCGACGACCGACCGTTGCGCTCCGGGGCCCTGCCCACCTCCACCCCGCGCAACGACACCCTCGAACCGCCGCGCCCGCAGGTCACGCCGGCCACCTTCACCCCGCCTGAGCCCGTCGACCCCGCGGGCCTCACCGCCGACGCGCCCTCGCCCTCGCCC
>JAEYZO010000414.1 GCA_023428035.1 Pseudomonadota bacterium
GACGTTCACCACGTCGTCGACGCGGCCCATCAGCCAGAAGTACCCGTCCTCGTCGCGGCGCGCGCCGGCGCCGGTGAAGTACATCCCTGGGATCTCGCTGAAATACTGCCGGCGGTAGCGCTCGTCGTCGCCGAAGATCGTGCGGAGCATCGACGGCCACGGGCGCTTGATCACCAGCAGGCCCCCCTCGTTGGGCTCGCAGGGCGTGCCGTCGCGGCGCACCACGTCGGCCTCGATGCCGAAGAAGGGCAGCGTGGCGCTCCCCGGCTTGGTGGGCACCGCCCCCGGCAGCGGCGAGAGCATGATGGCGCCGGTCTCGGTCTGCCACCAGGTGTCGACCACGGGGCAGCTCGCGTTGCCGATCACGCGCTGGTACCACATCCACGCCTCGGGGTTGATCGGCTCGCCCACCGTGCCGAGGAGGCGCAGCGAAGACAGGTCGGCCTTCATGGGCCACTGCTCGCCCCAGCGCATGAAGGCCCTGATGGCCGTCGGGGCCGTGTAGAAGATGGTCACCCCGTGGCGCTCGCAGATCTGCCAGAGCCTCCCCGGGTCGGGAAAGTTCGGCGCGCCCTCGTACATCACCACCGTCGCGCCGTTCGCGAGGGGGCCGTAGACGACGTAGGAGTGGCCGGTGATCCAGCCCACGTCGGCGGTGCAGAAATACGTGTCGGTCTCGTGCAGGTCGAAGACGTACTTCGTGGTGAGGTACGTGCCGACCATGTACCCGCCGGTGGTGTGCACGACCCCCTTGGGCTTTCCCGTGGTGCCCGAGGTGTAGAGGATGAACAGCGGGTGCTCGCTCTCCACGGGGAGGGGGGTGGAGCTCGCGCTCACGGCCTCGATCACCTCGTGCCAGTAGTGGTCGCGGCCGGGCTCCATGTTGACCCGCTCGCCGGTGCGCTTGAACACCACCACGTGCCGCACGCTCGGGCACTGCGCGATGGCCTGGTCGACGATGTTCTTCAGCGGGACCACCTGCCCGCGGCGCATCGAGCCGTCGCAGGTGACCACCAGCATGGCCTTGGCGTCGTTCACGCGGTCGCGCACGGCCTCGGCCGCGAAGCCGCCGAAGATGACGGTGTGCACGGCGCCGATGCGCGCGCAGGCGAGGAGCGCCACGGTGATCTCGGGCACCATGCCCATGTAGATCGCAACGCGGTCGCCGGCGCGCACGCCGAGCTTTCGCAGCACGTTGGCGAAGCGGCAGACCTCGCGGTGGAGCTGGTGGTACGTGAGGATCCGCGCGTCGCCGTTCTCGCCCTCCCAGAGGATCGCGGCCTTGTTGCGGCGCAGCGAGGTGAGGTGCCGGTCGAGGCAGTTGTACGAGATGTTGGGGGTGCCGCCGACGAACCAGCGCGCGTGCGGGTGCTCCTCGACGAGCACCTGGCTGGGCGGCGCGAACCAGTGGAGCGCCGAGGCCATCTCGCCCCAGAAGGCCTCGGGCTCGTTGAGGCTCTTCTCGTAGAGCGCGCGGTACTGCTCCATCGAGCGGATGTGGGCGTGCGAGGAGAACTCCTCGTCGGGCGGGAAGACCCGTGACTCCTTCATCAGGCTCTCGATCGCGGTGCTCATGGGCGGTGCTCCTCGCGCGTGGCTGAGACGGGCCGCGGAGGATAACGCCGGGCGTCGCCGCGGCTCTACGGAGAACCGCGGCGGCAGAGGGAGCGGGAGTGGCGGGGGAGAGGCGCGCGGGTCAGCGGGGAGTGAAGCGGATGCCGGCGGTGGTCGAGACGGTGCCCATGTGCCGGATGGGGCGGGCGCCCATCGCGCCCTGCAGGCCGATGGCGGCCTCGGAGCCGTTGGCGGCGGTGGAGCCCGCGCCGGTGGCGGGGTCGAGGCGCTGGTAGAGGAAGTCGATGGTGTTGCCCGACTCGTTGAGGATCAGCTCGAAGGTCAGGTGGGTGGCGTCGGTGTCGATCTCCTGCACGTCCTGCCACTCGACGACGAGGCGGCGGTTGGGGGCGGTGCCCACGGTGGCGGTGCAGATGCCGGAGTTCATCGGCCGGAGCACGAGGTCGGCGAAGAAGGGCGCCGCGAGGGGGCCCTCGGTGGGGAGCGGGAGGGTGGCGCTGAAGCGGTCCATCGGGGCGGTGGTGCCGAAGACCGCGTAGCCGTTGGTGCTCGGCCAGATCGCCGTGTAGCCCGTGCCGTAGAACTGGAACGTCCACGGGATGGTGATCGCCGCCATGGTGTGGTTGTCGTCGCGGCCGGCTCCCACCAGCGCGGGGCGGGTGCCCATGGCGCAGGCGTCGACGAACATCGGGCTGGCGATGGGCGCCTCGGTGTAGGGGGGAGCCTGGCAGGTCGACATCCCGCCCGCGGTGATGCAGGTCGAGCCCATGGCGCAGACGTTCATGACGCCCATGGGGTCGCACGCGGCGCCGGTCGCGACGGCCATTCGGCAGCGCGAGGTCGACGACGAGGCGCTCCCGCTGCACGCGAGGCCCATGTCACACGCGGCGCCCGTGGCGCGGCAGCGGCCTCCCGCGGCGCCGTCGGCCACGCAGGTGGAGCTCATCCCCGCGGTGGTGCAGGTCGAGCCCATGGCGCAGGTGTTCATCGCGCCGATCGGGTCGCAGGCGCCGCCGACGGCCACGGTGGCGATCTCGGTGACGCTGAGCTCGAACTGCCCCTGCGCGGCGTGACCCTCGAGGGGGAGGCCCGTCGACGACGAGATCCACGCCCCCACGACGATGTAGATGGGCTGGCCCATGGTCACCGAGGCGGTGGTGAACGACGAGGTCCACGCGCGCGAGGTGCCGGCGTCGCCGCCCGCGGAGCTGCCGCCGGAGTCGTCGTCGCACCCGAGCGCCGTCCCGCCCTCGGGGGAGAGCGACGCGCAGGCGGGGCCGGGCTGCGCCCACACGACGGTGTCGAGGGTGTTGTCGGTGCCGGGGTTGTCAGTGGTGATCCGCAGCCGCGTCGACGCGCGCGGGGTGTAGCGGAACACCACCTGGTGACCCGTCGTGCCGCCGCAGGGGGCGCGCAGCGGGGCCATGCTGCCCACCATGCGGTTGTTGCTGGTGACGCGGGTGGTCTCGCCGGAGCGCATGCCCATGGCGTTGAGGTCGACGGCCCCCATGCACGGGTCGTAGGGAGGCCCGGCGTCGGCCCGGGCGTCGGTGCGGGGCACGTCGGTCTGCCCGCCGCCGTCGGTGGGGGGCGTGCCGGAGTCCATCGTCCCGCCGTCGGTGGGGGTGTTGCCCGTGTCGGTGGGGTTGCTGCCGGTGTCGGTGGG
>JAEYZO010000415.1 GCA_023428035.1 Pseudomonadota bacterium
CCTCTCGCGCGAGCTCACCGCGGGGGCCACCCACGACGAGGCCCTCGCCGGCGCCGACGAGCTCGAGCGCGCCGCGAACGAGTCCCTCGACTGGGCCCGCGACCCGCGGAACCAGCGCGCCGTCGACGCCGCCCTCGCCGCCCTCGACGACCCCGCCGCGAGGGAGCTCCGCGACGCCCTCGCCCGCGGAGACCTCTCCCGCGTCGACGAGGCCGCGCGACGTCTCGCCGACCGGCGCGAGGCCCGCGACCGACGCGCCGCCGAAGAGTCCCTCCGACGCGCCGCGGAAGAGGCCCGACGCAACGGCTCCAGCGCCCTCGCGCGCGCCCTCGACGACGAGGCCGACCTCCTCCATCGACGCGGTCAGGCCAGCGCCCTCGCGCGAGAGATCGCCGACGCCCTCCGAGGAACGCAAGGCGCGCAGCGCGCCGCGGAGCACCTCCAGCGCAACGGAGACCGCGACCTCTCCCGCGCCCTCGACGAGGTCCTGCGTGAGCTCGACCGCGAGCTCAGCCCCGACGAGAGACGTCGTCTCGCGCAGGCCCTCGCGAGGATGTCGCAAGGCGCGAGCGGAGAGAGCCGCGCCGACCTCGACCGCGCCGCGCGCGCGCCCCCGCCCGAAGAGCTCCGACGCGCGATGGGTGAGATGGTCGAGAGGCTCCGCCGCGGCGGCCTCGACGACACCCGCGCGGGCAGAGGGCAGCGCGCGGGAGCCGGCGTCGGCGCGGGGATGTCTCGACTGCGCTTGCAGCTCCAACCCGGCAACGGCGCGGGCAACGGGAACGGCGACGGTATGGGCAACGGCACGGGCACGGGCGGTCCTGGCCCGGGCGGCGGGCACGTCGACAACCGTGACCGCACCCGAGACCTCCACGGGAACGGCCTCGTCGCTCCCGTCAGCGGCACGCCCGACCCCGCGCACCCGGGGGTGCCCCTCGCGGTGGAGCACGTCGACACCACGGGGGCGCGCGCTCTCACGCCGTCGGAGGTTCGTTTGCGCGAGGCCGCGCCCTCGGCGCTTGGGGGCGTGGAGGAGACGCCCGTGCCCGACGGGTACCGCGATCAGTTGCGCGTGTACTTCGGGCAGTGATGAAGTCCGCCGCCATGACGGCGACGACAAGAGCGCGCGCGGTGCGCATCCGTGAGCCGGGCGGCCCCGAGGTGCTCGAGCTCTCCACCCTCGACGTGCGAGGACCCGGCCCGGGAGAGATCCTCGTCGAGGTCGCCGCGGCGGGGCTCAACCGCGCGGACCTCCTGCAACGGAGAGGGCTGTACCCCGCGCCTCCGGGGGTGCCCGAAGACGTGCCGGGGCTGGAGTACGCGGGCGTGGTGGCCGCGATGGGCCCCGGCGTGAGGGGCTTTCGCGAGGGCGACCGGGTGATGGGCATCGTCTCGGGCGGGTCCTTCGCGACGCACCTCGTGGTGAGCGCGCGCGAGGTGATGCCCGTGCCCTCGAACCTCAGCCTCGCCGACGCCGCGGCGATCCCCGAGGTCTTCCTCACGGCCTGGGACGCGCTCTTCCTCCAGGCGAAGGCGTCGATGGGCGAGAGCGTGCTCATCCACGCCGTCGCGAGCGGCGTGGGGAGCGCCGCGGTGCAGCTCTGCAAGGTCGCGGGCGCGCGACCCATGGGGACCGCCCGCAGCCAGGCCAAGCTCGACGCGGTGAGCGCCTACGGCCTCGACGGAGGGGTGTGCGTGCGCGACGGCCGCTTCGCCGACGCGGTGCGCGCGCTCACCGAGGGCCGCGGCGCCGACGTGATCCTCGACCCCGTGGGCGGCGACTACATCGAAGAGGACCTCCGCTGCCTCGCGCCCCGCGGCCGCGTGGTGGTCATCGGCACCATGGGAGGCCCCACGGCCAGCCTCCCGCTCGGGGCGCTGCTCCATCAGCGCGCGACGGTGATCGGCACGGTGCTCCGCAGCCGCGCGCCCGAGGAGAAGGCGTGTCTGGCGCAGTCGTTCCGCCGCTCCGTGCTCCCGCTCTTCGAGCGAGGGATGCTCACCCCCGTGGTCGAGGCCGTGCTCCCGATGCGCGACGTGCGCGACGCCCACGCCCGCATGGAGGCCAACGCCACCGCCGGGAAGCTCGTCCTCACCTGGGAGACCGCTGAATGAACCGCCCCGTACTTTCCTTCGCCCTCGCTTCGCTCCTCGCCGCCTGCACCGAGTCTTCGCCCTCGACGCCTACCCCCGACGCGGGCGCGACCACCGACATCCCCAACGACCTCGCCACCGCCGACGTCACCGAAGACATCCCGGCGACGCCGAAGGTCGACGCGGGCCCTCCGCCTCCGCGCTGGCCGCGGCAGCTCCCCGACGCGCGCACCATCTTCGACGCCCGGGGCCTGCGCGCCGCGAGGGCCATCGTGCACGCCCACTCGGTGCACTCGCACGACGCCTGCGACGGCAACCCCTACGTCGACGGAGGGCCCAACGAGCCCTGCCTCCAGAGCTTTCGCCGCGCCCTCTGCGACACCCGTATCGACGTCATCTTCCTCACCGAGCACGCGGGGCACATGGCCGAGGGGAGCTTCGAGCGCGTGATGCAGCACCGCGACGGCGACGAGCTGATCCGCGAAGAGGGCGCGCTGGTGGGCTACCGCATCGCCTGCGCGAGCGGGCACCGCGTGCTGCTGCTCCCGGGCGCCGAGAACGAGCTCATGCCCATCGGGCTCACGCGCCACCCCGAGCTCCGCGACGGGGACCTCGGCCGCGCCTACCACGACGACCTAGCCTCGGGGGCCGCGCGCTTCCGCGCCGCGGGGGCGCTGGTGGCGGTGCCCCACGTCGAGCAGCGCTCCATCGCCGACCTGCGGGCGATCTCTCCCGACGTGCTGGAGCTGTACAACATCCACGCGAACCTCGACCCGCGCATCGCGGGCCCGCACCTGGGCTTCAACGTGGGGCAGGCCCTCGCCGACCTCTTGCGCTTCCGCAGCGTGTCGTCGGGGCTCGACCCCGAGTGGGCCTTCCTCACCTTCTTTCAAGAGAACCAGAACGACCTCGGCAAGTGGGCGCAGCTCCTCACCGACGGCGTTCGCCTCGCGGCGGTGGCGGCGAGCGACGCGCACGAGAACGTGCTCCCGCAGCCCCTCGCCGACGGAGAGCGCGGAGACAGCTACCGGCGCGTCTTCCGCTGGTTCAACAACGAGCTCCTGGTGCGGGGAGAGGTCACCCGCGCGAGCGCGATGCAGGCGCTGCGCGACGCGCGGGCGCTCACGGTCTTCGAGACCTTCGGCACCCCGGCGGGCTTCAGCTACACCGCCGTCACCGCGGGCGCGACCGCCGACGTGGGTGACACGGTGATGCTGAGTGACGGCCCCGAGCTGCGGGTGACGCTGCCCTCGGTGATGGACCTCGACGCGTCGCTGCCGCGGCCGGAGGTCAGCGCGCGCATCCTGCGGGCCGAGGCGAGCGGCGCGTGGACGGTGGTGGCGATGGGCACCGAGGCGACGCTGTCGTTCCGCCCGACGACCGCGGGGATCTACCGGGCCGAGGCGCGGATCACCCCGCGGCACGGGGCGCCGTACCTGCCGGGGCTGGAGCGACTCGTTCGCGACGTGCCGTGGGTCTACGCCAACCCGATCTGGGTGCGGTAGCGGGCGAGGGAGCGGGGCGGCGCCCCTACGGGCGAGGGC
>JAEYZO010000441.1 GCA_023428035.1 Pseudomonadota bacterium
CCCCTCCCCTCCCCTTCACCCTTCAGAACGGAGCGCTGAGCAGGCCGTAGGTCTGGTCGGTGCCTCCCTCCATGAACCCCCTCGCGTAGCCCACGCGCAGGGTGAAGGGGAGGATGTACCCGAGCACCAGGTCGACCAGCACCTCGAGCCCCGCGCCCACGGCGAGGGTGTCGAGGCGCCAGGGCCCGAAGCCCGCGTTGCCGGCGTCCATGAAGACGTCGCCCGAGACGCGCTGGATGAAGAAGGGCAGCGACGACGCGCCCCGCCGCGTCTGCCACACCGGGAAGCGGTACTCGACGTTCAACAATTGGAACTGGCTCCCGACCCTCGCGAGGGGGGGATAGCCTCGGAGCGCGACGCCACCGTTGGTGACCCCGAGCCTGAACGCGTCGATGAGCGACTCGACCGACAGGTTCGGAAAGCCCCCGAGCGCGAAGGCGCCTCGCTCTCCCGCGTCGGTCATCGCGATGCCGCCGCCGAGCCTGGCCGCCAGCACGTGACGTCTGCGGTCGGTGCCCCAGGGCATCGGCAGGTAGCCCGCGACCGCGGCGGAGAGGTCGATGCCGCCGACGGCGCTGCCGAAGGCCGGGTCGAGCACGCGCACCGACGCGAAGGCCGAGAAGCCCTGCTGCGCCGAGATGGAGTACGCGTAGCGCTGCACCCGCGAGTAGCCCCAGGAGAGGCGCACCCCGTTGACCCAGCCCTCGAAGGGCACCGTGGGCGGAGGGTCGTTGGGGTTGATCCCCTGGCGGTAGAGCGGCAGGCCCCCGAGCGCCCGCACCCACTGGGCCTCGTAGGAGAGCGAGACCGAGTGCGCGTCGAAGACCCCGGGGAACCCGACGCTCAGCTCGCTCTCGCCGCCGACGCGCTCGGCCACCCACTGGGTGTTCGCCCCCGAGACGGAGTAGCCCGAGCCCGCGTCGACGGTGCGGTAGGCCCGCACGCGCAGGGTGGGCCGCAGCCCGCGGTACACGTAGGTCGCGTCGAAGAGGGGGTCGCCGCGCACCAGGCCCGCGCCGGCGCGCACGTTCCACGAGTGCCGCCCGACCACGTCGGCGCCGAGCACGCGCACCGCGAGCTGCGGGCCGAATCCGTCGACGCCGTACTCCAGCAGCCACCCGCGGGGGCGCAGGGTCGACCAGGGGTCGTAGTCGTGCACGCGCAGCGCGAGCGGGCGCGAGGGGCCGCGCTGCGAGCTGCCCTCCCCCGCGTGGTGGTCGTGGGCGATGGGCGGGGGGGTGTCTCCGTCGCGGTCGAAGAAGTCTTCGAGCGGCGCCTCGGGGGCGCGCCAGCGCGACGGGTCGAAGGGCATCACGTAGAGGTCCCAGCCGTAGGGCGTGTAGCCCACGTACGCGATGGACCTCCCGTCGGGGCTCACCGCGGGCTGAAAAGCTCCCATCACCGCGTTGGTGACCTGCCAGCGCTCCCCCGTGGCGAGCTCCATCGCGTAGAGGTTCATCACCCCGGTGCGGTCGCTCGACCAGAGGAGGTAGCGCCCGTCGGGGCTGTAGACGGGGGAGAGGTCCAACGCGCGGTCGCGGGTGAGCGCCTCGAGGTGACCGTCGGCGCGGCGGTAGCGCCAGAGGTCGCGGCGGCCGTCGCTCCAGCGCGAGAACGCGATCCACGCGCCGTCGGGGCTGTACCGCGGCGCGTACACCTGCTCGTAGCGCCGCGAGCGCACGATCGTGCGGGGCCGCCTCTCGGTGAGCGACATCTCCGCGAGCTCGGTCGTGCCGCGGTGGTTCACCGTGAAGGCCACGGTGTCGCCGTCGGGGTGCGCGTCGGGCTGCTGCGCGCGCCACCCGTCGGAGAGCCGCTCGGAGCCCGCGCGCGAGAGGGCGCCCCCGTCGCGCGAGAGGCTCCATCGGTGCAGGTCGTGGAAGAGGTAGATGTCGCGGTGGGGCGCGATGTCTGAGACCAGCAGGTGGTCGGCGTCGAGCACCGCGAAGCCCGAGGGCGAGCCCTGCCACGCGAGCTCCGCGGGGCGCGGGCGCGGTCGGGCGAGCTCCGCGGGGGAGAGCGCGCGGATCATCGACTGGGACTGCCCGTCGCTGCTCTCGTAGAGGAGCGTGCCGTCGGGGAGGTACCGCGGCGCGCGCACGGTCTCGCCCTGGAAGGTCACCCTGCGCCCCTCTTCGACGCCGCGCGACGCGATGGCCCTGCGCTGGAGCGCGTAGCGGGCGCGGAGCGACTCGCGCCAGTCGTCGTAGATCTCCTCCCACGAGTGGCCCGTCGCGCGGCGGATCGCGCGGTTGATCTGCCACGGCGCCGCCATCGAGCCGTACTCTCGGGTGAGGAAGGGGATCACCTCGGGCCCGAAGCGCGCGGCGACGTACTGGAACAGCGACGAGCCGTAGAGGTACCAGATGTTGCCGTGGGGCCAGCGGTTCGCGCCCGAGGCGAGCTGGTCGAGGGTGGCGATGTTGTCGCCCAGCGCGTCGGCGCGGAGCTGCATGTCCCACATCGACGAGCGGAGCCGCCCCCCGCGGGAGTGCAGCGACTCCTCGTAGACGGCGAGGCCCTCGAGGATGAAGCGCGGCTGCACCTGGTTGGGCGACCACTGCTTGCCGATGATCGCGTTCACCACGGCGGCCACGCCAGAGATGTTGTCGGTGTGGAGGATGTGCGTGAGCTCGTGCGTGACCAGCGTCGAGACCCAGTCGTCGTACTGGTTCAGCACCGAGAGGTCGTCGGGCGCGGTCACGAAGAGGTTGACCGTGTTGAAGGGGATCGAGGTCGCGCTGCCGTTGGCGTCGTCGGTGGTGTCCCAGAGCACGACCTGGGTGCGCTGCGACAGGCTCAGGCCCATCGGGCCGCGGAGGCGCTCGTAGGCCCCCTCGGCCACCTCGGCGACGCGGCGCGCGACGGGCTCGAGGTCGTTATAGAAGTGCACCGAGAAGTGCGGGCTCTCGACGGTGCGCCACCGGAGGCGAGGGTCGCCCTGCGCGCGGGCGCTCGACGCCGCCAGGGTCACCGCGAGGCAGAGCCCCAGCGCGAGGCGCCGGGCACCCTTCATGGAGACGCGGCGTCGACTTCGGCTTCACCCTCCGCCGACGCGCCCGCGTCGGGGGGCGGGCCCGGGTCGGGGATGCCCTGGCGCACACGGTCGGCGGAGATCCAGGTCACGGCGGGCTGCGCGATGAACTGGTCGTCTTCGACCTGGTCGACCACGACCGAGACCTCGGGGCCGTCGTGCCAGGCCCAGCGCGCGAGGAGGCGCGAGCGCCCCGCGTGGAGGCACACCGCCTGGGAGCTGCACCCGGGGGAGAGGTAACGGATGCGCGTGGGCGGCGGGCCGAGCTCGCGCTGTAGCATCGCGACGAGGGCGTCGAACTCGAGGAGCATCGCCGGGGGCTCGCGGGTGCGCGCGCCGTCGAGGGCGACGGTGCAGAGCCGGTCGCCGCAGAACTCGTAGGTGACGATCGCCGGCGGCGCGCCGTCGACGGTGGCCCGGGGGCAGAAGACGTAAGGGTCGGCGTCGCGGCAGGTGACGCCCGCGGCGGCGTTGCGCTGGCGCACCTCGTCGCGCGTCGCGCCGAAGGGGACGCCCAGCGC
>JAEYZO010000563.1 GCA_023428035.1 Pseudomonadota bacterium
CGCCCCGCCCGCGCGCGGGTCTCGCGGTCGGCCTCGGCGCGCGCCGCGCCCCGCTCGCGTCACCCCGGAGCGCGAGGAGCTCGTCTCGGAGCGAGCCAGCGTCGACCCCCTGGAGCGTCGGAATCACCGCCCCGGGCGGCTCACCACGCGCTCTGGGCTCGGACGCAGGCGTCGAGCATCCCCGGCGCGCCGCAGCGCTCGAAGGCGCAGCCCCCCGGGGTGATGGTGACCCGGCCCACGCGCCAGAGGTTGTTGTCGCCCCCGCCCGCGGACCTCTCGGGGATGCGCGCGGCCTCGCTCTCGAAGACCACGGCGCCGGCGCAGTAGACGCGCACCACCACGGGGGTGGAGTCCGCCTTGCCGTGGCCGCTGTAGAAGTGCACGCCGACGTCGTACTGCGCGCCGGTGACGGCCTCGACGACGTTGATGTTCTCGGGGCCGGGGAGGTCGGAGATGTGGTCGATGTCGAGCTGGGGGTTGTTGGGTCGACCCGGCGGAGCCCAGTCGAGGCGCTCGCTCTCGCAGAGCGTGCCCGGCGCGCCGCAGACGCAGTTGGCGTAGTAGCAGTCGCTCTGGTCCGGGGCGCGGCCGGCCCAGCGGCCCATGGCGCGGGAGACGTCGGCGAGGTGGAGGTCGATGTCGATGCCGCCGCCCTGGGCGTTGCAGGCGGCGCAGGAGCGGTCGGTGTTCCAGACGATCTCGACGCGCACGGCCTCGCTGCTGACGGCGCGCGCGCGGGTGGTGCACGACGCGGAGTTCCCGCGGGAGTTGGTCGCGGTGAAGCGCCAGGTCCAGTCGCCCGCGACGTCGAAGGTGAAGGGCGTCACGCGCGTCGACGGAGAGGGGATCGAGGCGGTGGAGGTGATGGGGTTCTCGACGATCTCCCAGCGGTGGGTGAGCGGCAGCCCGAGCCGCGACGCGGCCTCGCCCGCGAGGGAGACGGTGCTGAAGGGCGCCGAGCGGGAGTCGGGCGGGCAGCGGACGATCACGTCGGGGTCGGCGTGCACGCGGGTCTCGCACTCCGCGCGCATCCCTGCGGAGTCGAGGGCGACGAGGCGCAGCCGCCAGTCGCCGAGCGCGTCGAGGCGCAGGCTGGCGGTGGTGTCGTCCGGGGGAACCGGCGCCGTGGCGCTGGCGGGCGGGCGAGCGATCGTGCTCCACGCGAAGCGAAGAGGGCGGCCGTAGGCCGAGGTGGCGCGGGCGACGAGGGGAACGGTCGCGCCCTGGTAGTTGCTCTGGTCCTGAGGGCACAGGAGGTCGATGGCGGGGCGCGCGATGACCCGGGCGTCGCAGGAGCGCGTGAGACCGTCGGCGGTGGTCGCGGTGAAGCGAAGGAGGTACTCGCCGCCCGCGTCGAGGGCGAGGGTCGTGCGCTCGAGCTCGGGCGGGGTCGGGGTCGACATCGAGCCTACCGGGGCGCGTACGACGGTCCAGCGCTGCGTGAGGCCCGTGGGGCGGTTGGTGATCGCGCGCGCGGCGAAGGCGATGGTCTCGCCCTGACGTCCGAAGGTGGCCGCGGGGCACTGCACCTCGAGGGTGGTGGGCGTGGGCACGTCAACCGGGAGCGGGCGGTCGCTCGGTGGGATCTCCGCCGTGGGGACGTCGAAGGGGGTCGCCGCGTCGAGGTCGAGCTTGAGGCCCGTGCGGCCGCCGCAGGCGGCGAGGAGCGCCATCGCCGCGACGCACGCGCCCCGGTGGCGCGAAGGAAGGAGGCTCATGCCGCGGAGGATCGCACACGTCGCGGGGGACTTCGCGGGGCGGTACCCTCCCGCCCATGCACCCCAACGAGAGGCTGATCCATGACTTCTATGAGGCCTTCGCGAAGCGGGACGGCGACGCGATGGCGGCGCTCTACCACGACGAGGTCGAGTTCTCGGACCCGGTGTTCCCGGGGCTGAAGGGCAAGCGCGCGGGGGACATGTGGAGGATGCTCACCGCGCGCGCGAAGGACCTGCGCGTGGAGCACTCCGGGGTGAGCGCCGACGAGGCCTCGGGCCGCGCGCGCTGGGAGGCCTGGTACACCTTCAGCGCCACGGGGCGCCGGGTGCACAACGTCATCGACGCGACCTTCCGCTTCAAGGACGGCAAGATCGTCTCGCACGCCGACCGCTTCGACTTCTACCGCTGGTCGCGGCAGGCCCTCGGCCCCGCGGGCCTGCTCCTCGGGTGGACGCCCCTCGTGCGGAACAAGGTGCGCGCCCAGGCCGCGAAGGGCCTGGACCTCTTCGCGGCCGAGCGTCGCTGAAGGGGGCGCGTCAGCCCTGGGGCGCTGACTCGGCCGAGGCGGGGGCGAGGGCCTGCTGCATCAGGGAGGCGATGCGCCTCGCGAAGCGCGCGGGGTTGTCGACCGGCGCGCCCTCGCTCAAGAGGGCCTGGTCGTGGAGGAGCTCGATCCACTCGCCCACCTGCGAGGCGTCGGCGCCGCCGTCGACGCGCGACTGCAGGGCCTTGATGAGCGGGTGCGTGGGGTTGAGCTCGAGGATGCGCTTCACGGGCGGCACGTCCCTCCCCGCGGCGCGGAGGATGCGCTCGCGCAAGGGGTCGAGCTGCCCCGGCGGGGTCACCAGGCACGCGGGCGAGTCGGTGAGGCGGTCCGTCGAGCGCACCTCGCGCACGCGCTCGCCCAGCACGCTCTTGAAGCGCTCGACCAGGGGCTTGAGGGCCTCGGAGAGCGCGCTCGACTCGGGCTGCTTCGCGTCGTCGAGCTTGAGGTCGGCGTCCGACGCGTTCGTGAGCTTCTTGCCCTGGAACTCCCGCACCGCGTCGACGGCCCAGGGGTCGACCACGTCGGTGAGGTAGAGCACCTCGTAGCCCCGCGAGGTCAGGGCCTCGATGTGCGGGCTCTGCTGCGCCGACTCCAGGCTGTCGGAGAGCACGTAGTAGATCGCCGGCTGCCCCTCGGGCATGCGCGACGCGTACTCCGCGAGGGAGGTGAGGCCCTCGCCCCGCGAGCTCTCGAAGCGCACGAGGTTGGTGAGGCGCTCGCGCCACTCCCAGTCGTTGGCGAGGCCCTCCTTCAGCACCCGCCCGAAGGAGCGCCAGAAGGTGGCGAAGTCCTCCGCGCGGTCCTTGGCGAGCTCGTCGAGGAGGTCGAGCGCGCGCTTCGTGAGGCCCTTCTTGATCGCGCGCACCACGGCGCTGTCTTGCAGGGTCTCGCGAGAGACGTTGAGCGGGAGGTCGTCCGAGTCCACCACGCCTCGCACGAAGCGCAGCCACGTCGGGAGCAGCGCCTCGCAGTCGTCCATGATGAACACCCGGCGCACGAAGAGCCGCACGCCGCGCTTGCTCCCCGCGGGGTGGTCGAGGTCGAAGGGCACGGTCTTCGGCACGAAGAGCAGCCCCGTGAACTCCTGGGTGCCCTCGACCTTGAAGTGCGTCCACGCCGCGGGCTCCTCCCAGTCGCCCGTGAGGTGCTTGTAGAACTCCTGGTACTGCTCCGCGGTGACCTCGCTCTTGGGCCGCTGCCACAGGGCCCTGGCCTGGTTCACCGTCTCGTAGCCGTCGCCCTCGGGCTCCTTCGGCGACTCTCCCTCCTCGGGCTCGGCCTTCTCCTTCTTGAGCTGGATCGGGTGGCCGACGAAGTCCGAGTAGCGCGCGATCAGGTCCCGCAGCTTCCACCCCTCGAGGAACTCCTTGTGCTCGTCGCGCAGGTGCAGGGTCACCGTGGTGCCCCGCTCGGCCCGCTCCGCGGGCTCGACGGTGAAGCTGTCCTTGGCGTCGCTCGACCAGCGCCAGGCCGAGTCGCTCCCCGCCGCGCGGGAGGTCACGGTCACCCGGTCGGCCACCAGCCACGCGCTGTAGAAGCCCACCCCGAACTGACCGATCAGCGACAGGTCGCTCTTGCCGCCCTTCGCGGCGAGGGCCTCGATGAACTTCTTCGAGCCCGAGTGCGCGATGGTGCCGAGGTTCTGCACCAGCTCGTCGTGGGTCATCCCCACGCCGTTGTCTTCGATGGTCAGGGTCCGCGCGTCGGCGTCGGGGGTGACGCGCACCGCGAAGCCCGCGTCGCCCTCGGGCAGCAGCGAGGGCTCGGTGATGGCCCTGAAGCGCAGCTTGTCGAGGGCGTCGCTCGCGTTCGAGATCAGCTCCCGGAGGAAGACCTCACGGTGGCTGTACAGCGAGTGGATCACCAGGTTCAGCACCTGGCTCACCTCGGCCTGGAAGCGGTGGGTCTCCTTCGACCCGCTCTCCGCGGGGGTGGTCTCGGTCTCCATGCGTGGTCGCTCCGTGGAGGCGTCGGCGCGGCCTCCCATTC
>JAEYZO010000579.1 GCA_023428035.1 Pseudomonadota bacterium
CGACGGCGACGGGGACGTCTCCGCGCGTGCCGTCGGGGAGCGGCGGGAGCTGGGGCGTGGGAGCGGCGGCGGGGAGCGGCGCCGTCGGCGGCCTCGGAGGCGGCGGCGGGAAGGTCTCCACCGACTCGGGCGGCGCGATCATCTCTGGCGCCCAGCGAGCGGCCACCTCGGGCGAGGCCAGCGGGAGCAGCGCGTGGCCGAGCGCGGCCATCGAGGCGAAGCGCAGCTCTCGCTTGCGCTGCATCGCGCGGAGGATCACCGCCTCGAGCGCGGGGTCGACCTCGGGCAGGAGCTCGCGCGGAGGCCGCGGGTCTTCGGTGAGGATGGCCGACACCGTGGCGAAGACCGACTCGCGCACGAAGGGGAGGTCGCCCGTGGCGCACTCGTAGAGCACTACGCCGAGGGAGTACTGGTCGCTGAGCGCGTCGACCCAGCGCGCGCCGCGGGCCTGCTCGGGGGACATGTAGCAGGGCGTGCCCATCATGGTCGCGGTGGCGGTGAGGCGCTGCGCGGCGAGGTCGTCGGGGGAGCCGATGCGCGAGATGCCGAAGTCGACGACCTTGGGGTGCCGCGCGCCGCGGCGGTCGCGGGCGATGAAGATGTTCTCGGGCTTGAGGTCGCGGTGGATCACCCCCGCGTCGTGGGCGGCGATGAGGGCGGCCACCACGGGGAGCGTGAGGTCGGCGACGGTGCGCGCGTCGAGGGGCTTCTCGCGGTCGATGAGGTCGGCGAGGGACTCTCCCTCGAGGAACTCCATCACGAGGAAGGGCCGGCCGTCGCAGTGGCTCACGTCGGTCACGTCGACGACGTGCTCGTGACGGATGCGCGACGCGGCCTCTCCCTCTCGCAGGAAGCGCGTGACGGACTCTCTGTTGAGCGCGGCCTCAGGGCGCATGACCTTCAGCGCGACGCGCTTTCGCAGCACGGTGTGTACGGCCTCGTAGACGGCGCCCATGCCGCCGCTGCCGAGCTCGCGCACGACCTCGTAGCCGCCGAAGACCTGACCCGGGGTGAGGATCGCCTCGCCCTCGTCGTCGGGCGCTTCAGCGTCGGTGCTGGGGACGGTCGCGCTCACGGGTGCCCGCTACCTCCGCCGAGTGTCGCAGGTGCGGGGGGCGGGCTCAACGGCCCGTCACGGCCGCGCGCGGGCCCAGAAGAAGTACGCCGAGCGCACCGACTGACCCATGCGGGGTCGCCAGGTGTTCCCGCGGAAGACGATGGAGCGGGCCTCGCTGTCGTAGTCGAAGCCGTCGGCGCGCGACCGCGGGACGAGCCTCTCATCCACGGCCACGCGCAGGGTCGACGACAGGGGAGGTCGGTCGAGCACGAACTCGCTCGCGGCCCCCGCGACGGCGTCGACGATGCGCGAGAGCGCCGCGCCCACCTCGGCGTCGAGGGCCGTGGAGAGCGGGATGTACGCGCCGCCGTTGCCGGTCACCACGCAGGGCACGAAGTTGTCGGTGGAGGGGCACTGCGATCGCGAGAAGAGGTTGGCCATCGCGAAGGTGAGCCACGCCCTCTCGCGGAAGTACTCGGTCACGCCGCGCACCCGGTCTTCGCGCAGCGAGCCCCAGCGCACGCGGTCGAGGGCGAAGAACCTCTGGTCGTCGTTGGTGCCGGCCTCGTCGGTGACGAAGAAGGCCACCCGCGTCGCGCGCTCCCTGAAGCGGCGTGCGTCCGACGGGTCCATCGCGCGACGGTCCATGGCCTCGGCGGTGACCACGGCGGCGGCGAGGGGCTCTTCTTCGCCTCCGAGCAGCGGGTACGGCTGGAGCGCGTCGCGCGGGTCTTCGCGGAAGCGCTGGTAGGTCACCTCCCACGAGAGCCTCCGCGGGCCCTCGGGGTCGGAGCCCGAGATCCACGCGAAGCCCGGGTCGTCGAGGTCGGGCCCCGCGGGGTCGCTCCCGGCCTGCACCACGCCGACCCTGAAGTCGATGCCCGCGGCGTTCATCTCGTTGAAGAAGCGCTCGGCGGTGTTACCGAGCCGCTCCTGGTCGTCTTCCATCGAGCGCGAGGTGTCGACGAGCCAGAGGAAGTCCGCGCTCACGGTGCGCGTCGTCTCGGTGCGCTGGCACACCACGTCGAGCTCCGCTCCTGCGCGGGCGAGGCCCGTGGCGTTGGTGACGTCTTGCAGCCGGATCGCGGTCTGCGCGCGGGCGTCGTCGAAGCGCGCCTCGGGGGCGGCGGAGACCATCACCACCGCGCGCCCGGCGTCGGCGAGGAGGGCCGTGGTGATCTGGAGCGTGAAGCTCGTCGCGGCCGCGAAGCCCGGACGCGCGGGCCCCGGGTTGAGCCCCGCGACGTCGCGCGCGAGGCGGTCGCGGAGCACCGCCGCGGTGGTGCTGAGCGAGGCCACGCGGAAGGTGCTTCGACGGATGGGGTCGTCGTCGACGGTGGAGCCCGCGCGACCGACGAGCACCGGTGTGGCTCCGACGCTCTGCGCGGCGCGGCCTTCGACCTCGTCGGAGATGGTCGCGAGGTCGCGCCCGTTCGACGCGAGGGTGAAGACCAGGGCGGCGACGTTGTCGTTGGGGGCGTCGGTGGCGATGAGGCCGCGGGTCGACTCGTCGTTGACGCGGGGCGTGCTCCATCCCCGCTCGAAGGCGAAGTTCGCGGGCGCTCCGGGGACGCGCACGACGGTGGGCTCTTCGAGGGCGTAGCCCGGGCAGAGCGGGTCGGCGGGGTCGGCGATCACGGTGACGGTGCAGGCGACGAGGCCGCCGTCTTCGAGCGCGTAGGGGGTCGAGACGGAGACGTCGTAGGTGCCCTCGACGTCGGGGGTGAGGGTGGCGGTGGGCCCGGTCGACGCGCTCACCGTGGCGGTGGAGCGCCGCGGCGCGGAGCGCAGGGTCCACGAGAAGCCCTGCTCGACGGGGGTGACCTCGTCGACCTCGACGCGGAGCGGGGCGGCGACGCCGACGCGGGTGCGGATGGTGAGCGGTCGGCAGCGGGGGTCGGGCGCGGGCACGTCGACGACGGAGGCGTCGAAGGGGGCCGGGGGGTCGACGCGCAGGCCGGTCTTGGCGCCGCAGCCGACGGCGAGGAGCGAAGCGAGGGAGGCCCCAAGGAACGAAGCGCGCGCCATGGGAGAGTCTGTTATCGCAGGCGGTGGCCCGCGTCACCTGAGGGGCGCGAGCGGTGGAGGCCACGCCACGGGTGTGGACGCGGGGGCCGTCGAGAAGGTGCGAGCCGCCCTGCCCGTGGAGTACCCATGGCCATGGGGCGATCGTTTGGGCCGCGAGGTGAGGGGAAGAGGGCCGCGGAGGGGAGCACTTCTAGAAGACGAGCTCTGCGTCGGGGTCGTCCAGGAAGGTGTTGAACTCTTCGAAGGTGGCGAACAACGGCGCGCTACCAAAAGCTTCCAGTGCCTCTGAAAGGTACGCGCACGCCCTGTCCGAGTCGTCGTCGAGGAGCGCCGCGTCGACCCCACGCAACGCGGTCGTGACGGAGGCATCGATGCGCCCGAGCGCGGCCTGCGTCTGACGCTCAAGCTCTGCGCGCTCCAGTGCGAGCGCGACCATCGCGTCGGCGCAGAGGGCCTCGATGCGCTCTCGCTCTCGTTGAGAGAGGGCAGCGTTCTCAAGGATCGCGACGCAGCTCTGGAACACGAAGCCTGCCGCCATCACCCCGACCATGGGGACCAGGAACGCGATGGCACCCGAACCCCCTGCGACTGCGACTCCCTTCGCACACAACACGCCCACCGTGTTGCGGACGACTGTACTCGACGCGCGCTCGGCGAATTCCGCTGAGGAGATCTCTCCACGAGCGAGCGACCAGACCGCGGCTCCGACCTCGACGGTGCTAGCGATCACTACTCCGCCCGCCGCGGACTGCGCGAAGTGCGCCGCGCCCGACTCGCGAGCGACGGATCGCAGCGCGACGGCTCCGACCGCGCGCCCCGCAGACGCCTTGGCGGCCCCCAATGACTCATCGAGCGTTGCCTGAGTGGCGTCCTTCACCGACATCGCGCCGTTGTGTACGGCGACACCGTGACGCACGGCGGAGAAGAGGCCCGCCATCAGCGCTGCGTTCCCCGCGGCCGCCACCGCCGCGGCTCCGCCCTCGACGGCGAGAGCCTGCCCCTTCCGGATCGCGGCGTAGGATTTCGGATAGCGCGTGGCCCACACGGTCTCGTCGTGCGTCGACCCGCCGGAGCTCACCTGACCGTATCGCAGTTCACCGCGTACGCGTCGAGCCGTATCCGCGTGATCAGGGCTCTCCTCCGCGTGACGGCGGGCGTCGGAGCGCGTCGCGTCAAGCTGGTCCCGTGGCACGACCTTCTGCATGCCGCGGTACTTCTCGTGGCTCTGAGAGTCGGCGAGCCAGCCACCGTCGTCGCTGTTCTTGAGCTGCGCGCGCGCCTGCACACTCGCGCCTCGCATGATCTCGATGTCCTCTGGAGCGGTGGGCCGGCCGTGCTCGGCCGTGACACGCGCGCGGACCTCCGCGCCTTGTCGCGCGGCGCTCGCGTTGAACTTCGCGGCTTCGATACGCTCGAAGATTCCACCTTTGACTGTGTGTACGCTCCCTCGCGCGTTCCGCGCGGCGAAGCGAGTGAGGGCGTCCATCCCTTCACTCATCGCGTCCGCGGCGTGGGCGTGGTGCTGCGTGTGGACGGTTCCCAGGAGCGCTCCGCCGTCAGCGTCGCGCTCACCGCGCCGGTCGTTCTTCATGACGCCGTCGCGGAGATCGCGCGGGCCTCAGCTTGAATGGCCCCGTCGACGACGGCGCTCAAGGCGGGGTGCAATCGACCCTCCTCGTCGAGCACCGGCGCCTGCAACATCGTCTTGAGGTAGTGGACCGTCTCGGTAACGACGCGGAGGAATCGCCGGTCGCCGACGGTCCAAGTCGCCAGGTCGACGCCCCGAGCGCGCATGAGGCTCTCCATGCCGTCGAGCAGCGAGGAGAGACGCTGATCGAGCATCGAGAGAGCTGAACGGAAGCGCACACAAACCTCTCGGATACCTTGGAGGGCGAGAGACGCGTTCAGCATCTCCGCCACGGCGCGCAGCGCTTCAGCGCGCTTGGCGCGCGCGTCATCGAGCTTCGCCTGCATGGCCTTGTTCATGAAGAACCCGCCCACCGCCAAGACGGGCGCGGTGACGAGCCCCCCAAGGACGACCATGCCTCCGGCCATCCCGAAGCCGCCCGCTGCGAGCGAGCCACCGCCGAGCCACGCGAGCGTCGCGTTCGTGGCCGCCGCGCCGCTCAGACCAGCGATGGCTGTGCCTGTGGACGCCGCCGCGAGCGAGGCCGTGCCTAACGACGCGACAGCGCCGGCCGCCATGCCGCTCATAGCGCCAGCGGCGATCGAGGTGGCCGCCGATCGCGCGGCGCTCACCTGGTGCTCGAGGTCCGGTAGGCACCCCGGATCGAAGTGCGTGGGCATCCCGTCACTCGCCGCCTCGCCGATGAGGTGCGTGTTCTTCAGCGATCGGAAGAGCGTGACGAAACGGCCGATCGATCGTTGCCAGAGGTCGAGGCGGCAGCGGCCGAGCTCATCAAGTTCGCGAGCAGTAAGCTTCCTCTCTCGCTCCAGGCGTTCCTGGGCTTCGTCGAGGCGCGTTCGAGCATCTTCCATCAGCTCGTTCGCCTCGCGGTTGGCCGAGACGGCGCTCGCGCCCTTCTTGATGCCGAAGGCTGAACTCGCAAGCACTGCGACCGCGACCGGAATCAGGGGGAGGGGCATGGAATCAGTCCTTTTCCGTGAGGAGGGCTTCGGCTTCGCCTGCCACCGCGAGCATTCGCAGCGTCCAGTTCTCCAAAGTGAGCAGCTCGACCTCAGAGACGCCCCACGCTCGCGCGATCTGACGCAGGAACTCGCTCTCGGACGAGTGAAGCTCGCCGTCGGCGTGCGCGATGCCGAGCAGCTCGAGGAGCGCGATGCGACGACCGCGGTGGGTCCCGAAGACGCTGGCGAGCTCAGTGACTGAGCGGGCGTCCGCGGGCGGGTCATCGCCGAACCCTAGCTCGACGCGCAACTGGGAGAGCAACCTGGCTTCTTCAGGAGCGAGGTTTCCGTCAGAGGCGATCAGAACTTTCGCGAGCGCGTCGAAGGCGCGCCGTTCGTCGTACGAGAGTTGCTGCAAGAACATCGAAACCTCCCGCCAGACAAGTACCCGCGGGGTCGCTCGCGCGTCAAGGGGTCACGAAATACACGCTGGTACGGCAGATTGGCCGTGTCGTCATCATCCGCGGCCTCGGCGAGTACACACTCCGCTACGCGCGATCACGCTCACCCCTCGTCCGGCACCGCGACCGCGCGCACGCGATCGCGCGGCGCGTCACGGAACTCCCGCAGCTCACCCTCGGTCAGCGGCACCAGCATCCGTGGCAGCGGCGCGGTCGGGAATTGCCCCAGCAACCACGCGATCACCCCCGGGTCGATCCCGGCGTCCTTTCGCAGCGCCAGCGCGAGGTCGTTCTCCGGCGGGAACCCCGCGCGGTCGAGGTAGAGCAGGTCGACGAGGTCCCTCGGCTCGCTGCGCGAGAGCAGGCACGTCAGCTTCGACGCGCGCAGGTCCGCCAGCGACTCCACCCTCACGCCGTCGAGGGTCTCTACCGGAGCGAGGTCGCCGTGCGACTCGAGCATCACGTCGACCTCCAGCGCGGCCCCGTCGACCACCGCGCTCGCGCGGACGAAGGTGCCCGCGTCGCGCACGATCTCCAGCGTCACGCCGCAGGCGCGAGCGATCTCAGGGGCCTCGCGCACGAACGCGCGCACGGCCTCGGAGTCGTGCCCGATGAGGTCGACGTCGCGCGAGAGCCGGTGTGACAGCCAGGCGCCGCTCAGCGCGGCGCCGCCGCCGAGGTGCACGTCCACGCGCCGCTGGCACTCGCGGAGCAACGCCAACGCTCCGTCAGAGATCACGCGGCGGTCGAAGCGCTCACGCACCTGTCGCCTCGCGCGGAGGCCACGGGTGCTCAGGCATCCCCAACAGCCATGCCCACATCTCGCGCGAGCGGCCGAGGTGACGCGCGAGCGAAGGCCACAGCGCGCACCTCGTCGGGCGTGACGTAGACCCACACGTCCCGCGTGTTGGCCTCGCGCAGCAGCGCGCCCATCCAGTACGCGCGCTCGTCGTCGGTGCCCTCCGCGAG
>JAEYZO010000595.1 GCA_023428035.1 Pseudomonadota bacterium
GACGTCGGTGGGTGTACCGACGTCGGTGACGACCGGGACGTCCGTCGCGGTCGCGGTGTCGGTAGCCGCGGTGTCGGTGGTCGAGGACGCGTCGGGCGTGGGGGTGGTGGGTTGCGAGGAGCCGCAGCCCTGCGCGGCGAGCAGGGCGAGCGCGGCGGCCCAGGTGGTTAGGGATCGCATGGGGGGAACCTCGTGGATCGCGGGGAATCCATCAAGGCCCGCGACGCGCGGTGGCAGAGGTCAACGGGCGTGCCAGCGCTACTCGCGCGGAGAGTCCACGGTGAGCGTCGCGACGATGCGAGGCGCGGGCGCCACGGTCGGGGCGCGGGCGCTACGGGACGGGTCGCGGGCGCTACGGGACGGGGCCGTGACTCGTCGCAGGCGCGACGCTTCAGTGGAGGGCCGGGATCACCTACGGAGCCGCGACCCCGCGTCGCTCGACACCTACTGCGCGGCGGCGGGCGCGGGGCTCGTCGCGGTGGGGGTGGCGAACGACTACGTACACGCGCTGGTGCGATGGGAGGCGACCGCACGGCTCTGCGACGTCGTGCAGCGCATGAAGGGTGCGACGAGCCACGCGTGGAACTTCGAGCGCCGCGGGTCGACAGCCCTGGCGTGGCAGGACGGATACTGGGCACAGACGGTCAGCCCGCGCGACGTCGGCGCCGCCAGACGCTACTTCCGCGAGCAGCGCGCTCACCACGCCACGAGCACACGGCCCGAGGCCTGGGAACTCCACTTCGCTCACGGCCTGAGGTGACGCGGCAGTGAGAAGCCCGCCCTGCGCGCGGGCTTGCCGCAAGCGCTGCGGAAATGCGAGGCCCCTTTGCTGGTCAGGCTCTTCAGCCCGCGGGACCGCAGCGCCACGTCGTCGCACTCACCAGCACCACCCCACGCCGCGCCTTGCGTCGAGCGGGCGAAGAATTCCGGCAAAGATCAGGGCTTTCAGCCCGCGGGACCGAAGCTCCGTAGGTGATCCCGGCCCTCAGTGGATGGCGGTGAGCTGGAGCGATCGAAGGACCCGCTCCGCCAACGTGAGGCCCTCGCGGTCGTCGGACTCGTACGCGACGCGGACCGTCGAAGTGAGCCTCGCGCTTCGACGGACGCTGGTGTCGTCGAGGGACTCTTCGCGCCAGGTCACGCGGCGACCGAGCATCGCCTCGCTCCACGCGCGCGTCGGGAGCCCGACATGAACGCGGTCGCTCGCCTCGTCGAGCGCGATCCATGGCGCCGCGGGCGGATCGGCGGCCGCTTCGTTCGAGACGATCACCGTCGCGCGCGCGGTCGGACCGAGGAGGGAGGTCACGCGCTCGAAGGTGTAGCGGGTCGACACGCAGCCAGCGGTGACGGTGGTGGCCCAGCCCTCGGGAACGTCGACGGAGCCCGCCCCGCGCAGGTCGACGCGTCGCGCGCTGAGGTCGATCGAGGCGTCGCCGGGCTCGATCGCGTCGACGAGGTCGTGCGCGACCCACGCGCAGGCGCCGTCGTCGGGAGCGCTGCGCGGGTCGACGCGCGCCTCGATGCTCAGCACGAGGTCGTCTGGGAGGGTCACCCACGCGCGGTAGACCGTGCGTGGCCGATCGACGATGCGGCCTGTGACCGCGGTGAAGGCGATGGCCCGCAGCCCGTGGCGGGTGACCCACGCGCGAGGAGAGGCGCCGTCGACCGAGAGCCGATGGAGCGCGTCGCGGAGAGTGTTCGCGTCGCGGCGGAGCGTCTCGGTGAGGGAGAGCGAGAGCTCGCCGCCCGGGGTGTCGACGAGGAGGCGCTCGGAGCGCGGCGCGTCGCGGGAGGCGCGCGGGAGCGTGGCGAAGGGCCTGCGGAGGCGCGCGCGGCCGTCGAGCAGGGAGAGTGCGGGGGTGCGCGGGGGGAGCGCGCGGAGGGAAAGGGAGGAGGCGCGAGGAGGCGCAGCGCCGGTGACGGTGAAGGGGCGCGTCGCGGGAGGGGGGGTGGCGGGAAGGGCGACAGGAACGACGTGTCTCCCGCGGGGAGGTGGGGCAGGAGCGCGAGAGGCGACCGGTGCCGGGGCGGACCGAGGCGTGATCGCGCACGCAGAGAGGGCGGTGACGGCGAGGAGCGGGAGCGGAGAGGCCGTCGGACGCACAGTCACCTGCCGCGGCGCGTTCGCGCCGCGTTCGCGTAGGCGGCCTGCGTAGCGATCGCCAGCGCGCGCATCAGCGACGCGTCCTCCCACTTCTCTTCGGGGACCACCATCGAGGGCTTCGCGCCGGGGTACGGCGGCGCCATCTCCGCGTCGGGGAGCAGCGCGCGCCCCGCGTCGCTCGGCTTCAGGAACAAGCGGTCGTCACACATCAGCGCGACGAGCGTGCCTGAGTAATAGACGCCGTACTCGCCGAACATCGCGCGGGCCGAGGCCTCTTCTCCGAGCTGCTCCACCACGAAGTCCACCAGCGAGCGTCGCGTCGACATCGCCCGCGAGCCTACCTCGGCGGAGCGTGTTCAGGGCCGGTACGCGAGCAGCCGTAGCCCGCGCACGCGCAGGGAGCCGTCGCCCTCCTTCGAGGCGACCGCGCGCACCGCGGTCGATCCCCCTGCGGGAGCGGTGACCTCGCAGTCGGAGTTGTAGTGGGTCTGGCCTCCGCCGTCTCCGCCGTCGCCCTCCAGCTCGAAGGCGCGGCAACGCATCGTCGCCACCACGCTGCCCTCGCGGAGCAGCTCGACGCGCACCCGGATGTAATCCGGGCCCTCGTAGGCGATCTCGTCGCCGGTCATGCCGAAGCCCACGCGCGCGCCCGCCGCGAGGCGGAGCGGGTGCTCCGCGGGCGCGTCGAGGCCAGGGAAGGTGATCGTCGCGACGGTGGGCTTGAACATCGGGCTGTTGAACAGGACCAGGCCCACCCCCGCGAGGATCACGAGCACCAGCGCGGTGATCGCGAGCGCGCTGCTCACGCCCTGCGCGGAGGAGCGCTCGCTCGCGGCGTCGGTCGCGGGTTCGTCCACGGGACCGACGTTAGCCCCGACGCGCCGGAGACGGTCGCTCCCGTCGGCGGTCCCGTGGTGGAATGCGCGGGCCATGACGCTCCAGGCAGAGGCGCTCGCCGAGGGCGCTGCGCGGGCGCTCGCCGAGGTCGGGATGCCCTCGACCCCGTCGCAGTCCATCGGGAACAGCGCGACGGTGGCGGCGGCCTCGCCGCCGACGGTGCCCGTGACGCTCCCCGAGGTGGTGACCAGCGAGGACCCTGAGGCGAGCCACGCCGACCTCGTGGTGCTGCGCGTGCTCGGGCAGGGTGGCATGGGCGTGGTGCAGCTCGCGCGGCAGCGGTCGCTCGCTCGCGAGGTCGCGGTGAAGCGGCTGCGTCCCGGAGCCCAAGACGGCGCCGCGCTCCTCGCCGAGGCGACCACCACGGGCTCGCTGGAGCACCCGAACATCGTCCCGGTGCACGCGCTCGGCAGGGACGCCGACGGCGCGCCGGTGATGGTGATGAAGCGCGTCGAGGGGGCGTCGCTGCACGCGATGCTGCGCGACCCCGAGCACCCGCGGTGGCGAGGGGGCGACCGCGTGACGGTGATCGTCGACACGCTGCGGAGCCTCTGCGACGCGGTGTCCTTCGCGCACTCGCGGGGGGTGATCCACCGGGACATCAAGCCCGAGAACGTGATGCTCGGAGACTTCGGCGAGGTGTACCTCCTCGACTGGGGCGTCGCGGTGAAGAAGTCCCACCCGCTCCCCTCGACGGCCATCGCGGGCACGCCCTCGTACATGGCCCCCGAGATGCTCGCCCCGCAGGAGGGGAAGATCGACGAGCGCAGCGACGTCTTCCTCCTCGGCGCGACGCTCTACGAGTGCCTCACCGGGGCGCCGCCCTACGCGGGGAGCACCATCCCGCAGGTGATCTACCAGGCCGCGCTCTGCGCGCCGAAGGAGCACCCCGAGGGCGTCCCCGCGGAGCTGTCGCCGATCCTCCGTCGGTGCATGGCCCGCGACCCCGACGCGCGCTTCCAGAGCGCGGCGGCGCTGAAGCAGGCGCTCGGCGAGGTGCAGAAGCACCGGGCCGCCGCGGCGCTGTTGCGGGCGGCGCAGGAGCGGCTACGCGCCCTCGACTCCGCGCTGGAGTCCGACCCTCCGGAGGCGCAGGTGCTGTTCCACGAGTGCCGCTTCGCGCTGGAGCAGGCGCTGCGAGAGACGCCCGAGCACGAGGCCGCGCGCGAGGCGAGGGAGCGGCTGCTGCTCAAGATGTTCGCGTGGGAGGTGGCGCAGGGGAACCGCGCGGCGGCGGCGGCCCTGATGGCGTCGCTGGGGGAGCGCCCCGAGATGGTCGAGGCGCTGGGGGAGCTCGACCGACGTCTCGCGCGAGAGGCCGACGAGAGGGAGCGCCTCGCGCGGATCGACTACGACATGGACCTCGGGGTGAACGCGCGGGACCGGGCCGTGGCGCTGCGCGCGGCGGCGGTGGTCACGTCGGTGATGGCGCTGAGCGTGGCCGTGGCGGTGTACGCGTTCGGGCGCGTCCCGAGCCCGAGGGTGCTGGCGTCGACGTCGGGGGTGCTGCTGGCGGTGGTGCTAGGCGTCGCCGTCGTGAAGCGCCGCGTGCTCTTCACCAACCGGGTGAACCGCCAGATCGCGTGGACCGTCGCGGCGACCGCCGTGATCGTCTTCGCCCACCGGATGCTCGGGGTGGCGACGGGCGAGAGCCTGGAGATGATCGCCTCCGCCGACGGCTTCATCGTGGCGTCGGCGATGGCGGTCCTGGGGTTCTCGGTGCGGCGGCTCTACCTCGCGCCGGCCGCGATCTTCGTGGCGGGGAGCTTCGCGTGCAGGCTCGTCCCCGGCGCGAACGTGATGCCGCTGTTCGTGGCGGCGCTGCTGTCGGTCCTCGTGATCGCGGCCTCACCGCCGCCGCGACGGCCCGAGCCCTGAGGCGCTACCGCTCCTCCCCCGGCCCCGGCACCTTGCCCTCCTCGTTGCGGTCCGTCGCGGGCGGGGGCTCGGGCCACAGCGCGCTCACCCTCGCCCGCAGCTCCTCGGGCAGCGCCTTCTCCGCCGCCGCGAGCGCGGGCTCCAGTTGTTCCACGCGGGTCGCGCCGAGGATGGGCGCGGTCACCGCGGGGTGCGCCATCACCCACGCCACCGCGAGCGCCGCCGGGTGCCAGCCCGCATCCGCCGCCAGCGCTCTGAAGCGCTCCGCCAGGGTGAAGTGGTCCTCGCTGCCGTAGCGCGTCTGGTACATCGCCCAGGTCGCCACGCGACCGTCGCTCGGTCGGTCGTGCGCGCCGTACTTCCCGCTCAAGAGCCCTCCGCCCAGGGGGCTGTAGGGGAAGACCGCGAGGCCCTCGCTCTTCGCGAGCGGGAGGATCTCGACCTCGGCCTGGCGCTTGGCGAGGTTGTACATGGGCTGCATCGCGACCGTGGGCGCCCACCCGAAATGCCGTTGGAGGCCCAGGGCCTTCATCGCCTGCCACGCGGAGAAATTGCTCACCGCGGGATAGAGCACCTTGCCGGACTGAACGAGCAGCTCGACGCCGCGCAGAGACTCTTCGAGGTCGGCGTCGTCGTCGAAGCGGTGCAGGTAGTAGAGGTCGATACGGTCGGTGCCGAGGCGGCGCAGGCTCGCCTCGCACGCTCGCACGAGGTGGTACCGAGAGGTCCCGCGCGCGTTGCGGTCCGAGCCCGAGGGGAAGTAGGCCTTCGTCGCGAGCACCACCTCGTCGCGGCGCCCGCGGAGGAGCTCCCCGAGCAGCGTCTCGCTCGCGCCGCCGTTGTAGACGTCGGCGGTGTCGAAGTGGTTGACGCCCGCCTCGCGGGCGCGGTCGAAGAGGGCGCGGGAGGCGCTCGCGTCGGCCTGACCGCCGAAGGTCATGGTGCCGAGCGCGAGGCGAGAGACGCGCACGCCGGTGCGTCCGAGGAGGGCGTAGTCCATGGCCCGAGGTGGGTACCACGGGATGGTTCGAGGGCGGACGGTCGCCGCTCAGTACCCGAGCGCGTAGAGCCGGTGGAGCTGCTGGTCTTGAAGGCCCCGCGGCGTGGCCTTGAGCGCGAAGTCCCTCACCGACGAGAGGAGCCCGTCGGGCAGGTGCGCCGCGCGACCGAAGGAGAAGGCCGCGCGCGTGACGTGGTGGGCCTTCTCCATCCGGGCGCGGGCGTAGGCGGCGAAGGCCTCTTCGGGCGTGTCGTGGGTGGCGAGCGCGCGGGCGAGCACGTAGGCCGACTCGGCGGCCTGCGCCGCCCCCTGGCCGAGGTTCGGGGTGGTGGCGTGCGCCGCGTCGCCGAGGATCGCGACGCGACCGCGGGACCAGCGCTCGATGGGCTCGAAGTCCGCGAGGTCGGTGCGGAGGATCGCCCCCGCGTCGGTGGCCGCGAGGATCTCCCTCACGCGCTGGGGGAAGTCTGCGTAGAGCGTCTCCAGCGCGGGCTTCGCGTCGGGCCCGCTCGCGTCGAAGGGCTTGCTCACGGGCGCGAACCAGTAGACCCGATCCGCGTCGATGGCGGCGTAGCCGAAGCGGTGTCGGTCGCCCCACACCTCGCGACACAGGTCGTGCTCCCCCTCGGGCAGGCGCAGCGTCGCCACGCCGCGGAAGCAGGTCTGCCCGCTGTCGCGGAGCGCCACCCCGGGCAGGACGTACTCCCGCACCTTGGAGCGCAGCCCGTCGGCGCCGAGCACCACGTCGGCCTCGACGGCGCTCCCGTCGGTGAAGGTCACTCGAGGGCGGCCGCCCTCCTCGCGGACCGACGCGCACTCGCGGCCGAAATGGACGCGCGCGCCGCCGAGGTGCTCCGCGAGGCAGCGCTGGAACACCGCGCGGTGGATGCTCTGGGTGCTGAAGCCGAACTCCCTGCGGAAGGGCGCGAGCTCGACGCGCTGGAAGACCTCTCCCGCGGTGTTGACGACCTCGATGGCGCGCAGCGAGAGCGAGCGCTCGACGAGGTCGCGGTCGACCCCGAGGCGCTCGTAGACCTGCATCGCGTTGGGCGGGATCCAGATGCCAGCGCCCACCTCGGCGAGCTCGGGCGCGCGCTCGTACACCTCGGCGTCGAGGCCGCGGCGGCGCAGCGCCAGGGCCGTGGTCAGCCCGCCGATGCCCGCGCCGATGATCGCGATCTTCATGGGTCCTCCTCGCCGTGATTACAGCTGCGCGTCGCATAGCACCCGCGGCGCGCGCGTCGGGGTCGCAAAGCCCGAACACCCGCGCCCCACGACGGCGCACCAGGGGCGCTGGGAGCCCGTGATCTACGGGCCTTCAGGCGCGCGCGGCGAACGCGAATGCGCGGGCCGCGCGTCGGAGCGCCTCGGCGTACTCGGGGCCGTGGAAGAAGTCTGGTCGCTCGGTGAGCAGACCCCGAGACCACGCGACCCACGCGTGCCCGAGGACGAAGACGACCAGCTCGGCGTCGAGGCCGCGGGCGTCGTCGCGCGAGGCGAGGTGCCGGCTCAGCGCGGCCCTGGCGCGCGCGAGGAAGTCCTGCGCCGCGCCGTAGCGCTCGACCTGCGGCAGGAGGGCGTAGATCGCGCGGTACACGCTCGCGGAGGTCTTCACCCGCTCGTGCGCGTCGAGCAGCCCCGCCTCGAAGAAGTCCTCCACCGGTCGCGGCGCGAGGCGCTCGATCTCGGCGTCGACGAAGGCGAGGTCGCGCTCGATCCAGCGGTCGATCAGCGCCGCGAGGAGCGCGCGCCGGTCGCCGAAGTACTGGTACAGCGACCCGACGCTCACCCCGGCGACCTCGGCGACGCGCGGGGTGGTGACCGACCTCAGGCCCGCGCGCTGGACCACGCGCTCGGTGCCCACCACGATCGCCTCGAAGAGCGCGCGGGAGCGCTGCTGCGTCGGGGCCTTTCGTGGCGCCACGCCCGCGGGCCCCCGCCCCCTGAAGCGGTGCGCGTGAGAGCGCGCCGACG
>JAEYZO010000649.1 GCA_023428035.1 Pseudomonadota bacterium
GGCCCCGAGCGCGCCAGCGCCATCGCCGCCGCGAGCGCCGTCGCCATGTAGAGCGGCCAGCGCAGGGTCAGGTCGTGCTTGTAGGGGTCGGTCTCCGAGAGCCCCGAGACGCGCGCCCCGTAGTACGCCGCCCACGCCACCGCGACCCCCGCGTGCCACGCCCGGAGAGGCAAGGCCGCCGCCCCCACCGCGGCCAGCGCCGTGAGCGCCGGGAGCGTCGGCACGAGGTAGCGCGGGTTCAGGAAGGGCCAGCCCCACACGTAGGGGCCTCCCTCATGCGCGCGCAGCGTGCAGGCCGCGAGCACCCCCAGCGCCACCGCGCCGAGCATCGCGAGGGTGGCGTGGTCGGCCTCGTCGCGGGAGCGGCCGGGGCGACGCGACGCGAAGACCGCGGCGATGACCCAGGGCGAGCACTGCAGGAGCGAGCGCACCACCCAGCCCGCGCCGAAGGCCGCCGCGAGGTCCACCGCGCGAGGGAAGCCCGACGCGAGGCCGCTGTAGTCGACCACGAAGCCCCAGAGGGCTCGGGGGTAGCGCGAGAGCACGTCGCGGGAGGGCAGGTCGGGCACCGTCGCCGCGGCGAGCCCGGCGCCCACCACGAGGGCCGTCGCCCGCGCCGAGCGGCGCGCGCACCAGAGCGAGAAGAGCCACGCGAGCACCCACCAGCGGTAGGGCTCCAGGGGCTCGATGAAGCCGTGCACGGTCTGGGTGTTCTCGGTGCCCGTGCACGTGTGCGCGTTGCAGGGGCCGTAGGAGATCGGGCTCCACAGTCCGAAGCGCTGGTGGTTCACCCAGGACATCAAGCCCAGCGAGGGCGCGCTCGCGACGCCGTAGGCCCCCGCGCGGAGGGCGCGCTGACGGAGCGGGCCGTAGCCCAGGGTGACCATGCCGAGCAGGCCCCAGGGGATCGCCATGAGGAGGTGGCACCCGAGCGCGGCGCTGGCGCACAGACCCATGAGCGAAGCCCAGATCGCGACGTCTCTGTCGCGCGTCGCTGCGACCGAGCGTCGGCCCGCGAGCACGGCGAGCGAGGCGAGGCAGCCCGCGGGCACGAAGGGCGCGACCATCGTGGCCCAGAAGCCCGACGCGGTGCCCAGGGCCAAGGCCCACGCGCTCGCCGCGGCGACGTAGGGGCGGCGGGTGAGCGAGTGCACCACCGACGCGGTGGCCCAAGCGGAGACCCCGAGCATCAGCCAGAGGGCGCGGATCACCCCGCGGAAGCCCCCGAGCCAGGCCGCCGGGGCGAGGAGGTAGGCCTCGGTGGCCGGGAGGATCCCCCAGGCGCGGCCTCCCCTCGCGACGAACCACCGCGGGCGAAGCTCGGGGAAGCTCTCCACGGGGCCGTTGAAGAAGCCGATGGAGCCGTGGTCAGCGACGGCGCGCACCTGCTCGAAGTGCGTCATCGAGTCGACGTCGAAGTTCGAGCGCCAGGGCGCGAGGGCGACCACCGCGAGGAGCAGGGCCGCGAGGGGGGCGAGCGCGATCATCGCGCCGCGGTGTCGGTGGAGCGGGCCGTCGAAGCGATCCACGGGCCCGGTGTGGATACACCAGGCTCAGGCGGCGCGGCGGAAGTCCTCGACCATGCGGGTCACGACGTCGAGGCCGCGGGCCCAGAAGCCCGGGTCGGTGATGTCGACGCCGAGGCGGGAGAGCATCGCCGCCGGGGCGTCTCCGCCGCCGCCCGCGAGGAGCTCCCTGTACTTCGGCACGAAGGCCGCGGCGTCGCGCTCCCAGAGGGCGTAGAGGGCGAAGACCAGGAGCTGACCGAAGGCGTAGGAGTAGCAGTAGAAGCGGTAGTGGATGAGGTGCGGGATCGCCGACCAGCCCCAGCGGTCGGCCTCGAAGCGCTCGACGGCGTCGCCGTAGAGCCGGTCCATCTCGCGGGTCCACAGGGCGCAGAGCTCCGACGCGGGCACGGTGCCAGCGGCGCGGCGCGCATGGGCCTCTCGCTCCCAGCGGGTGAAGGCCACCTGCCGGTGGATCGTCCCGAGGGCCTCCTCGATGCGCTGCGCGAGGAGCGCGCGACGGAGCGTCGGGTCGCGCTCGCCGTCGAGGAGGCTCCGCGCCAGCACCATCTCGCCGAAGACGCTCGCGGTCTCGGCCATGGGGCTCGTGGGCCAGTAGTTCAGCGGCGATTGCACCTCTCCCGCGAGGGCGAAGTGAACGCCGTGCCCGAGCTCGTGCGCGAGGGTGAAGACGTCTCGCAGCCGCCCGTGGTGGTTGGTGAGCACGCGTGGGCCGATGCCCGGGAGCATCCCGGAGCAGAAGGCGCCGTCGCGCTTTCCTGCGCGGGGCAGGGCGTCGATTCGCCGCTCGTCGAAGAAGGCGCGCGCGCGGTCGGCGATGTCGGGCGCGAGGGCGCCGAAGGCGTCGAGCACCATCGCGCGGGAGGTGGGCCAGTCGCAGTCGCGCTCCGGCGCGGGCCAGGGCGCGAGGAGGTCCCAGCTCGCGAGGCGGTCGAGGCCGAGGGCGCGGCCCTTCACCCGGAGGTACTCCTGCGCCACGGGGTAGTGGGCCTCCACCGCGGACATCAACGCGTCGAGGGTCGCGAGGGGGAGCTCGTCGTCGAGCATCGTGGGCGCCTCGGGAGAGGCGTAGCCGCGCAGGTCGGTCTCGAGCTTGTGGTCCTGGTAGACGGTGTTGGTGATGTAGGTGAGGAGCTCGCCCTCGCTCTGGAGCCTCTCGGTGAGCGCGCCCCAGGCTGATCGGCGCAGGTCGCGGTCGGGGTCCTCGCGGAGCCCGCGCAGCTCGGGGAGCGTGAGGGTCTTCGCCTCTCCCTTCACGGTGAGCTCGAAGCGCCAGCCCGTGGTGCGCTGGTCGTAGAGCTCGGTCCACGCGCGGCGGCCGGTGAGGTCCTTCGTCGAGAGGGCAGACTCGACCTCCCCCGCGAGGGTGTGCGGCGCCTGCGAGCGCGCGCGGGAGACGTGGTGCGCGTAGCTCGCGAGCTCGGGGCTCGCGGCCCACCTCGCGGCGACCTCGTCGCCCACCTTGCCGAGCTCGGTGTCGATGAAGCGCAGGCGGTTGGCGACGGCGGTGCCCCGCTCTCCGCAGCGCGAGGCCGAGGCGCGCACGGCCTCGTCGTCGCCCTGCGTCGACTGCATCAGCCGCGCGTACATCTGCGGGCGGTACATCGCCGTGAGGGCCTCTTCGTAGCGGCGCAGGAGCGCCGCGAGCCCCGGGCCGTCGAGGGCGGCGACCTGGCCCTGGTGCGCCGAGGCGAGCTCCGTCGCGAGGGCGTCGGCGCGGTCGAGGTCGGCGGCGAGGCGCGGGTCGTCGGGGCCGGAGTAGAGGTCGGTGAGGTCCCAGGTCGGAGTGGTGTCGGAATCGTTCACGGCGGCGCTCCCTCGGCCGCGGTACGATGGCGCCCGCGGAACCGCAGCATCGATGACACGGATGAGCGACGAGTGGGAGCGCAAGGAGCAGGAGCAGCGCTCGAAGGCCTGGTACGCGATCCTCGGGATGGGCGCGCTGGTGGGCGGGGCCTTCGTGATCCTGGCGTGGATCCCCGACAGCCCCTTCAACGTGCCCTCGGAGCTTCCGGGGATGTCGCGCTTGAACTCCACCGCCCTGCGGGGCAACGCGGCGCCGGCCCTTCCCACCACGAGCGCGACGGCGGCGGGCATCGGGGCGGCGTGTCAGGTGAGCGACATCTCGCGGGTGCAGTCGTGGCGGGAGCCCCTGCGGGCCTACAACGTCGCTGACGCGATCACGGTCCACGCCGAGCGCGCGCGGAGCTTCGAGGTGGTGGGCTGGAACGCGCTGTCCCCCGACGAAGACGCGGGGGCGGGCGTCGGGTGCGTGGTGACCTTCACCTACCGCGAGGCGGGCCGGCAGCGCGTCGCGCGGTGGAACGTGTCTGAAGACCGGCAGACCGTGACCCCGGCGGACGACACGGCGCGGGCGCTCTCGCTGCGACCGACGGGGAGGCGGCGGCGCTGAGCGGTCTACCGCACGCTGTAGGCGAAGAAGGGCACGAGCACCCCGAGGGCGAGGAGCGAGCGGGAGCGTGAGCGGTCATCCATGACGGCGGACCTCCGATGGGCCACGACGACGCGCCCCTCGCGGCGCGGGACCATGACCTCTGAGGTCATGGTCGCACCGACCGGCGACGATAGAGTCAGGGCTACCCCTCGCCGTGCTCGGCGCGACGCTGACGCAGGTCGCGCTGCGTGATCGGATCGTGAACTCCCCCGAGGTGGCGGCGACGGGGCTCGACCGCGCGTAGCGGAGGCCGAGACGTGCGGCTGTTCACGACTCTCACCTCGCTGGGCACGCCCATCGACGCGACCGCGCAGGAGGTGCACATCGAGTCGTACTTTCCCGCGGACGACGAGACGGAGCGCTTGCTCCGCGCGCTCGGGGGGTGAGCGAGGCTACGCCGCGAAGATCTCGTCGCCGGAGCCCGCCGTCGCCGCGGCCGTGAGCCAGCGGGTGAGGCGAGCGACGTCTCCCTCGACGACGACCGCGGCGTGCTGGTCGGGCGAGAGCGCGATGCGCCGCGCATCGCAGAGCGCGAGGACCGCTATGGGCGCGTCGCGCAGACGCACCGCGGCGGGAAACCCGCTTGCGTCGTGGCGCAGACCTGCTCCTCGCGACACGCAGGGCCGTCGCCGCACCGGCAGCTCTCGATCTCCGCCCCGGAAGACTGATCCGCGAAGACGCAGCCCTGCGCGCGCCAATCGCACAGATCGTTTGTCGGAAGTACGTCGCGGCGTCGGCCGGGACGGAGCAATCCTCGTTCGCAACCGTCCCCGCGTCGCTCGCGACGGTTTCCGCGCGCGCGGAGCCGAACGCGACCACCACCCACCCGAGGACACACACGCCACGCTTCGCCACGGCACTATCTGCGCGCCCGGTGGTCCGCGGGTCGACGCGACGGTGGGGGCCTGACGCCCGCCCCGACCGACCTCGCTCGCGGTCGAGGTTGAGCTCCCAATGCGGCCCGTGGCCGCGAGGGGGAATGACGAAGACGGGGGCGAGCACGAACCGCGACGGCTCTTCCCCGCGCGTGCGGGGACCACGATGGAGCAGCGGCGCCGAGCGCCAGCGAGCCCTCGCACGTCGGTGTATCCTCACCCGATGTCCGCAGCCCGCGAAGCTCTGCACGCGATCATCGACGAGCTGCCCGAGGAGTCGCTCGAGCGAGTGCTCGACGCGATCGTCGACATCGACGGGCCTCTCCCTCCCGAGGATGAGGCCGGCATCCGACGGGGCCTCGACGCAGTGCAGTCCGGCGCGATGATCGACGGCGCCGACGCCTTCGCTCGGCTCGACGCGATCCTTCAGCGAC
This sequence comes from Pseudomonadota bacterium, assembly GCA_023428035.1. Classification (GTDB taxonomy): domain Bacteria; phylum Myxococcota_A; class Polyangia; order Polyangiales; genus JAEYZO01. Next base: position 5,291 of record JAEYZO010000649.1, read on the forward strand.
GCGTCGGCCGTGGATGAAGCGACGCGTCGCGTTCAGCCCCGAGTCCCTCGACGCGATCGCTGAGACCCTTGAGTGGTTGAGCGAACGGAGCGCCCCCGACGCGCTTGACCTCCGTCGAGAGCTCGAACGCTCGCTCGAACTCGTCGCCGAAGGCACGCTCAGCGGGCCCGTTCGCACCCTATCCGATGGCCGAGAGGCCCGTCGACTCGTCGTGCGCACCCTGCTCGTCTACTACGTCGCCACGGACGACGAGCTCCACGTCCTGCACGTCCGAGACGGCCGCCGCTCGCCCATCGAGCGCTGAAGGAGTCTCTACCGCCGCCGCTCGCGGTCGGGCGCGACGCCCACGATGCACTCGCCGTTCACCACCGTGGCCGCCTCGTACTTGCTCGGGCACTTCGCCACGATCTCGTCCGCCGCCATCACCCCGTTCGCCCCGAGCACCCCGCGCACCGTCACCCCCGCGCAATCACGGAACGTGTCGGGCACCACGCCCGAGTAGGTCACCGGCAGCTCGGCCCGGTTGCGGTACACCCTGAAGCGGAAGTTCCTCGTGCCGGGCTGGTGCTCGATGGAGCCGGGGCGCACCAGGCCCTCGACCCGCAGCACGCGACCCACCCAGCGCGGCTGCTCCGTCGGGGTCATCAGCTCGTCGACGTACTTCGAGTACACGAAGGCCGAGCCCCGCACCGTGCTCGCGATCACCGCGATCAAGCCCAGCAGCATCGCCAGGGCCACCCAGCGTGCGTAGCCCCCCTTGCGCGGAGGGCGCGCCGCGGGCCCTCGGTACGGGTGCGGCGCGGCTTCGTCGGTGCTCTCCGTGGTCGACATCGCAGGCGCCGCGGACACTAGTGCTCGCCCTCGTGGGTGTCCACCGCGGCGGCGCTCTGGCCCCATCCCCGCGCCGGGCCCCGCGCCCCGAACGCCCTCGCCTCCCGCGCCCTCGTCGCCCTCGCCCTGGCCGGGTGCAGCAGCGCCGACGACACCCCGCCCCCCGCCGACGCGACGGTCTCTGACATCGCCGCCGACCTCCCCGGCGCCGACG